>CBIHMN010000212.1:0-4318 GCA_966211005.1 uncultured Arenimonas sp. | reverse complement strand
CGATCACCAGCACCTCGGCCGGCTTCACGCCGGGCACGCCGCCGAGCAGCACGCCAGAGCCGCCCTGCGCCTTCTCCAGCGCGTGCGCGCCGGCCTGGATCGACATGCGCCCGGCCACTTCGCTCATCGGCGCCAGCAGCGGCAGGCCGCCGCGCTTGTCCGTGACGGTTTCGTACGCGATCGCGGTGCTGCCGGATTTCACCAGCGCCGCGGTCTGCTGCGGATCCGGCGCGAGGTGCAGGTAGGTGTACAGGATCTGGCCTTCGCGCAGCATCGCGCATTCGCCCGGCTGCGGCTCCTTGACCTTGATGATCATGTCGGCGCGCCCGAAGATCTCTTCGGCGGTGTCGACGATCCGCGCGCCGGCCTTCTCGTACATCTCGTCCGTCAGGCCGATCTGCGTGCCGCCGCCGCGCTGCACGATCACCTGGTGGCCGTGGCCGACCAGCTCGCGCGCGCCGGCCGGCGTCAGGCCGATCCGGTATTCGTGATTCTTGATTTCCTTCGGAACGCCGATAAGCATCGAACTGCCCTCCCGGGGCGAAACAGGGATTTTCCGTGATCCGCCGGCTCAGGCGGTGGCGCGTATGGTAGCCGCGAGCCGCTCGAAAATCCGGTCGACGTGTCCCCTGTTCAGGATCAGCGGCGGTGACAGCGCCAGCACGTCGCCGGTGCAGCGCACCAGCAGGTCGTGCTCCAGAAACGCGCGCTCGAACACCTCGTAGCCGCGCGCACCCGGCGCGCCCTCGCGGGGCGCCAGTTCCACCGCGCCGACCAGCCCGTAGTTGCGGATGTCGATCACGTTCGGCAGGCCGCGCAGGGCGTGGATCGCGTCCTCCCAGCCGCCGCCGAGTTCGATCGCGACGTCGAACAGGCCTTCGTCGCGATAGGTGTCGAGCGTGGCCAGCGCCGCGGCGCAGGCGAGGGGATGGCCGGAATAGGTATAGCCGTGGAAGAACTCGATCGCGCCGGGCGGGCCCTGCATGAACGCGTCGTGCACCTGCGAGGACGCCAGCACCGCGCCCATCGGCACCGCACCGTTGCTGAGGCCTTTGGCGGTGGTGATCAGGTCGGGCACGACACCGAAACGCTGGGCGGCGAACGCGTCGCCCACGCGGCCGAAGCCGGTGATGACCTCGTCGAAGATCAGCAGGATGCCGTGCCGGTCGCAGATCTCGCGCAGCCGCCGCAGATAACCCTCGGGCGGCAGCACCACGCCGGCGCTGCCGGAGACCGGCTCGACGATCACCGCCGCGATCGTGCTCGCGTCGTGCAGCTGCACGAGCCGTTCGAGGTCCTCCGCCAGTTCGACGCCGTGCGCCGGCAGGCCGCGGCTGAAGGCGTTGCGTTCGAGATCCAGCGTGTGGCGCAGATGGTCGACACCGGGCAGGCCGGGGCCGAAGAACTTGCGGTTGTTGACCATGCCGCCGACGGAGATGCCGCCGAAGCCGACCCCGTGGTAGGCCTTCTCGCGGCCGATCAGGCGCGTGCGCTGGCCTTCGCCGCGCACGCGGTGGTAGGCCAGGGCGATCTTCAGCGCGGTGTCGACCGATTCCGACCCGGAATTGGTGAAGAACACATGCCTCAGCGGCGCGGGTGCGATCTCCGCCAGCCGCTCCGCGAGCACGAACGCGAGCGGGTGGCCCATCTGGAACGTCGGCGCGAAGTCGAGCGTGGCCGCCTGGCGGGCGATCGCCTCGACGATCCGCGGCCGCGCGTGGCCGGCATTGCAGCACCACAGGCCGGCGGTACCGTCGAGAATCTCGCGGCCCTCCGGCGTCCGGTAGTACATGCCCTCGGCGCTCGCCAGCAGCCGTGGCCCCGCCTTGTACTGCCGGTTCGCGGTGAACGGCATCCAGAACGCGTCGGTCCTTTCGGGCACCGCCAGCGCCGGGTCCACCCCGGTAGGAGGGGCTTCAGCCCCGACCGCCTTGTTCCCGCCCATCGCAGACCCCGCCACGTCGTTCGCAAAACGCTATCAGCGTTCAAAATCTTTTACAAACCCGCCAAAACCCCCGGTTTCGTTGACCATCCCCGGCGCGGGTGTCAATAATTCCGCACACGGTCAACACGCCGGCCACCAGGCAGCGACGCGATGGATATCGGCATCCGCCTGCAGGCGGTCCGCAAAGGCAAGGGACTGAGCCAGCGCGAACTCGCGAAGCGCGTCGGCGTCACGAACTCGACGATCTCGCTGATCGAGCAGAACAAGGTGAGCCCGTCGATCAGTTCGCTGAAGAAGGTGCTCGACGGCATTCCGATTTCGCTCGCCGACTTCTTCACCATGGATCTCGCGCCACTCGACGACGGGCCGTTCTATCCGGTCGACGACCAGCCCGACCTCGGCGACGGCCGCATCCACTACTTCCTCGTCGGGCAGCACCGTGCGACCCGGCAGATGTGCGTGCTGCGCGAGGTGATGCCGCCGGGCAGCGACACCGGGGTGACGATGCTCAGCCATGACGGCGAAGAGGGCGGGGTAGTGGTGCAGGGGCGGGTCGAAGTGACCGTCGGCGACCACGTGCGCGTGCTGGGTCCCGGCGAGGCGTACTACTTCGAAAGCCGCGTGCCGCACCGGTTCCGCAACGTCGGCAGCGAGGAGGCCGTGCTGGTGAGCGCGAACACGCCCCCGACCTTCTGACGCGCGCGGGGGCGGGCAGGCGCGGCTGCAGCCGCGACCGGGCCACGGAAAACCACAGAAAAGAGCTATCGCGCCTGAAGGCGCTCCTACAGGAATACGGCGCGATGAACGTACCGAAGACACGACAGGACTGGGAAACGCTCGCCTCCGGGCTCCCGCTGCGCCATCAGGCGTTCGTCGACGGCCGCTTCGTCGACGCCGCGTCCGGCCGCACTTTCGCGGCGACGAGCCCGATCGACGGACGCGAGCTCGCGCAGGTGGCGCGATGCGACGGCGTCGATGCCGATCGCGCGGTCGCCGCGGGCCGCCGCGCCTTCGTCGCCGGCGGCTGGGCCGACGCGCCGCCGAAGCACCGCAAGAAGGTGCTGCTGCGGCTCGCCGACCGGATGGAGGCGCATGCGAACGAGCTGGCGCTGCTCGACAGCCTCGACATGGGAAAGCCGGTCGGCGACGCGCTGGCGGTCGACGTCGCCGCCTCCGTGCGCTGCCTGCGCTGGACCGCCGAAGCGGTCGACAAGGTCTACGGAGAGGTCGCGCCGACCGGTCCCGGCGAACTCGGCCTGGTCACGCGCGAGCCGCTCGGCGTGGTCGCGGCGATCGTGCCGTGGAATTTCCCGCTGCTGATGGCGTGCTGGAAGCTCGCCCCGGCGCTGGCGAGCGGCTGCAGCGTCGTGCTCAAGCCGTCGGAGAAATCGCCCCTGAGCGTGCTGCGGCTCGCCGAGCTCGCGAGCGAAGCCGGCATTCCCGATGGCGTCTTCAACGTACTGCCGGGCTTCGGCACCGAAGCCGGCGAGGCGCTCGCGCTGCACATGGACGTCGACGGCCTCGTGTTCACGGGTTCCACCGCGGTCGGCAAGCATCTGCTGGTCTGCGCCGGGCGTTCGAACATGAAACGCGCGTACATGGAATGCGGCGGCAAGTCGCCGAACCTGGTGTTCGCCGACGCGCCCGATCTGGAAAAGGCGGCGCAGGCGGCGGCGGGCGGCATCTTCTACAACCAGGGCGAGGTGTGCACCGCGGCGTCCCGGCTGCTGGTCGAGCGTTCCATCAAGGACGATTTCGTCAGGCGGGTCGCCGAGATCGGGGCGCGGATGCAGCCGCAGCATCCCTTCGAGCCCGGCGCGGCGATGGGCGCGATGGTCGACGAGGGACAGACGAAGCGCGTGCTCGACTACATCGCGAAGGGCCGCGACGAGGGCGCGCGCGTGGTCATCGGCGGCGAGCGCGTCGAGCCGGTCGCCGGCGGCTGCTACATCGCACCGACGATCTTCGACGGTGTCGAGGCGTCGCACGTGATCGCGCGCGAGGAGATCTTCGGACCGGTGCTCGGCGTCATCGCTTTCGACGACGAGGCCGAGGCGCTGCGCATCGCCAACGACAGCGATTACGGCCTCGCCGCCGGCGTGTTCACCCGCGACATCTCGCGGGCGCACCGGGTCGCGCGCAGGCTGCGCGCCGGCAGCGTCTGGGTGAACTACTGGGACGGTGGCGACATGACCGCGCCGTTCGGCGGTTACAAGCAGAGCGGCAACGGGCGCGACAAGTCGCTGCACGCGTTCGAGAAGTACACCGAGGTCAAGGCGACCTGGATCAGGCTGGACTGACGACGAACCAGCGGCGCAGCGCGTACACGCCGGCCGCCGCGGCGGCGCTGAGCACCGCGCACAGCCATGCCGC
>CBIHMN010000211.1:0-4353 GCA_966211005.1 uncultured Arenimonas sp. | reverse complement strand
ACGGAGAACCGCCATGAACCTGTTGATCTTCCTGCTTATCGGTGCGCTGGCCGGCTGGCTCGCGGGCCTCGTGATGAAGGGCCGCGGCCTCGGTGTGCTGGGCAACATCATCGTCGGCGTGATCGGCGCCTTCCTCGGCGGCTGGCTGCTGCCGATGCTGGGCGTGTCGTTCGGCGGCAATATCGGCCTGTTCATCACCGCCTTCATCGGCGCGGTGGTGCTGCTGGCCATCGTCGGGTTGATCAAGCGGGCCTGACGCCCGCCGAAAGCACCACGACGCTCGACGAGGTACCGGCCGGCGGCGCTCAGGCGCCGCCGGCTTCCACGCGATTGCGGCCCGCGCGCTTGGCCGCGTACAGGCCGGCATCGGCACGTCGCAGCAGGCTGTCCGGTTGCGCCTTCACGTCCGGAATCCCGCCGGCCACGCCGATGCTCACCGTCATCCCCGCGTCGCTGCCGGCGATCGCCGAGCGGATCGCCTCGGCACGGCGCAGCGCTTCTTCCTGGGGCACGCCCGGGAGCAGCAGGGCGAATTCCTCGCCACCGTAACGGGCCAGCAGCTCGCGCTGCGGGTCGTGCTCCTGCGCCAGGCGCTGGGCGATGCGCCGCAGCTGCACGTCGCCCTCGAGATGTCCGTACGAATCGTTGTAGGCCTTGAAGTGGTCGACGTCGATCATCAGCACCGACAGCGGCCGGCACTGGTCGAGGCAGCGGAACCATTCGCGGCGCAGCCCGGTTTCCAGCGCGCGGCGGTTGGCGACACCGGTCAGCGCATCCTCGGTCACCAGCTCCGCGAGCTGGGTGTTGAGTTCCTCCAGCTCGCGCGTGCGTTCGGCGATGCGCGCCTCGAGCTTGCGATTGGCTTCGAGGTAGCGCTCGGTGCGGCGACGGACGAGCCACAGCGTGCACGCGATCGCGAGCGCGCCGAGCGCGACGATGCCCAGCGCCCTCGACCACCACTGTTCGTACCAGCGCCGCGCGACCTCGAACCGGTAATGCATCGTCGCGGCCTCGCGCCCGTTGCGCGTGCGCGCCTGGGCCTCGAGCGCGTACGACCCGGCCGGCAGCGCGCGGATGAACAGGTCGCGGTCGGTCCACGCGCTCCATTCCGGCGTGACGCCGTGCAGCAGGTACCGGAACTCGGCGCCGCTCTCCATGCTGACCATCGAGAACCGCAGGTTCAGGCTGTGGCCGGCCGGCACCTGCGCCGGCGCGGCATCGGTGTCCACCGGCAGTCGCACCAGGTTGGCGTCGGGGCCGCGGGCGATGACGCTTTCCATCGTCAGGCGCAGCGGCTGCGGCGGCGTCTCGCGTTCGCGCGGGTCGAACTGCAGCAGCCCGTTCCACGTGGCGATGCGCAGCACGCCGTCGCGCCCGACGCGGAGCCACGTGTAGCCCAGCACGGCGTCGCTGCCGGGATACAGCGGCCGCCACTCCTCGCTGCCGGTCGCGCGGTGCCAGAGTTCCCGCGTGGTGAACGCGTAGTCGCCGAGCGGCGTTTCCTCGACCTGCAGTTCGTGCGGGCGCTCGACCAGCGTGAACGGCGGCGCCGCGTCGTCGACGAACCGTTGTCCGTCGAACCGGAAGCCGACGTCGCCGCTGGTGGCGTGGATCACGTCGTCGAGCCGGTACACGAGCGTGCCGTCCTCCCTGACCACGAGCCCCTGCGGATCGCCGAACACGTCGCGCGCGGTGACCTCGTGCGTGCGCTCGTCGAGCGTCCAGCGCTGCACCGGCCCGCGACCGTCCCCGAACCACACCTGGCCCGGCCCGCCTTCGACGATGCTGCTGACGGAGATGCCCTGCAGCGGGATTTCGGCGGTCACCTGCCAGCGGCCGTCGACGGTTTCGACGATCAGCATCCGCGTGTCCGCCACCGCGTACACGCGCCGCGGATCGTGGCGCGACTGGAGCAGGTAATAGACGCTGTTGAACCCGTCTTCGAACAGCGTGCGCGGCCGCGTCGCGCCCGGGTCGAGCACGCGCAGTCCCTCGCGCAGGCCGATCAGCAGGCCGGCGTCGTCGCCCAGCAGGGCGTGGCCCTCCAGGTCGGTCCACGGCAGGCGCTCGCTGTGCACGACGCCATCGGCGTCGACGTGCGTGCGCGCGATGCCGTTGGTCGACGCCAGCCACAGCGCGCCGTCGTGCCATTCGAAATCGATCGGACTGCCGGCCAGGCCCTGCTTCTCACCGAGGAAGGACCACGGCGACGGCAGCGAAAGCCGCACCAGGTCGCCTTCGGTCGCGGCCCAGAGGCCGCCTTCGCGGTCGACGCCGAACGCCTGCACGCCGAAGCCGCCGAGGTCGATGTGTTCCCGCACCGACAGATCGGCGCCGATGCGCACGAGTTCGCCGTCGAGCGTGCCCACCGCGAAGCTGCCGTCCGCGAGCGGCTGCACGACGTAGCTGCGCAGCGTCGACAGCAGCCGGCTCGCCGGCCCCTCGATGGGCGCGATGCCGTCGGCGTCGGCGCGGTACAGCCCCTTGCGACCCACCAGCAGGCGCCAGTCGTCGTGGTCCAGCACACCCGTCAGCGGCTGGTCGGCGAACTCCGCGGCCCCGGGCTCCGGAACGAGGCGGCCGTCGACGAACCGGCAGAAGCCGCGGCCCTCGACGCGGGCGAACAGCTGGTCGTCGGCGACGTAGAAACTGCGCAGGCCGTCGGCCAGCGGCCAGCGTTTCGCCGCGCCACCGTCGTACGGGAGGTAATGCAGGTTGCGTTCGGCATGGAAGTACACGCCGTGCGACGTGGACAGCACGTCCCAGACCACGCCGACGTGACGTTGCCCGGCACGCAGGCCGGCGCGGGTCAGCAGTTCCTCGTAGATGTAGTCGCCGTCGCGGTTCTTCGCGAGCCGGCCGAACGTGTCGAAGCCGCCGAGGTAGGTGTTGCCGTCGGCGCCGATCGCGAGCGAGCGCGCCGGCGCGCGGCCCGGAAGTTCGATCAGGTGCCAGCTGACGCCGTCGAACTGCAGCACGCCTTCGACGTTGCCGACCAGCAGCGTACCGTCGGCCGCGGAAACCACCGACAGGTGCCCCGGCGCGGTGTGCGTGTGCTCGACGCCGTATTCGCGCATCAGCGGCGCACCCGGGATCGTCGCCGCCACGGCCGGGACGATCGGCACCGCGATGCCCAGCACGATGGCCAGCGCGGCGGCGACGAGCGGGCGGGTCGTGAACATGAGGTGATTATCCTCCAAACCCGCACCGCCAACCGCGGAACCGTTACCCTTTCGCGCATGACGGTGCTCAGCGTCAACGTGAACAAGGTGGCGGTGCTGCGGAATTCGCGCGGCGGGCGCTCGCCCGACATCGTCGCCGCGGCGGCGGCGGCGATCGGGGCGGGTGCCGGCGGCATCACCGTGCATCCGCGGCCCGACCAGCGCCATGTCCGGGCCGACGACGTCCACGCGCTGGCGGCGCTCGTCGCCGGACGCGCCGAGTTCAACATCGAGGGCAATCCGTTCGCACCGCCGCGGCCGGGCTACCCGGGGCTGCTGCCGCTCGTCGCCGCGGTGCGTCCGCAGCAGGCCACGCTGGTGCCCGACGGCGACGGCCAGCTCACCTCCGACCACGGCTTCGACCTGCGCCGCGATGCCGGGCGGCTGCGCCCGCTGGTCGCGGAGTTGAAGGCGCTGGGTGTCCGCGTGTCGCTGTTCATGGATGCCGGCGCGCCGGACCTCGACGTCGCGGCGGCGCTGGGCGCGGACCGCATCGAGATCTACACCGGTCCGTTCGCCGAGGCCCACGCCGCCGGCGATGCGGCGGAAACGCTGGCCGCGTGCGCCGCGACGGCCCGGGACGCGCGGCGTGCCGGACTCGGGGTCAACGCGGGCCACGACCTCGACCAGCACAACCTCGGCGACTTCCTCGCGACGGTACCCGGCGTGCTCGAGGTTTCGATCGGCCACGCGCTGATCGGCGAAGCCCTGCATGCCGGCCTCGGTGCGACGGTGCAGCGCTATCTGCAGGTGATCGCCGCGACGACGACGCCGGCCGGCTGAGGCCGACCGGCGCGTGCGGCGGTCGTCGCGTCAGTATTCGACGACGCCGACCTGATCGATGCCGGCCCGATCCGCGGCCGCCAGTGCGGTCGCCGCGGATTGATAGTCGGCTTCCGGGCTCACGTCCACCTTCAGCACCCCGTCGGGCACGCGCTGATGCCAGTCGGCGAGCGCGGCCTCGAGGCGGCCCGGCGTCATCGCCACGCCGTCGAGCGCGAACAGGTCGCCCGGCTGCACGCTCAGCACCGCGGTCGGCGACGGCGGCGGCGGTGGATCGGCCCGCTGCGGCAGCGTCAGCCCGAGCAGGTGGTCGATAATATTATATTTGACCATGAAGATGACCAGCAGC
>CBIHMN010000210.1:0-4361 GCA_966211005.1 uncultured Arenimonas sp. | reverse complement strand
GGCACCGGCCTGCGCGCGGACCTCGCGACCAAGCGCTTCGAACTCCTCGACCAGGTGAAAGGACGCTATGTACCCCGCTGACCGACGCTCGATCGCCGCCGCCGCGGCCTGCCTGCTGCTCGCGTTCGCCGCGCTGCCCGCGGCCGCGAAATCCACCGACCGCCAGCAGCCGATGGACGTGCAGGCCGACCGCAGCAGCGCGCTGCTCGAGAACGACGCGGTGTCCACGCTCGACGGCAACGTCGTGATCACGCAGGGCTCGCTGAAGGTGTCGGCCGACCACGCCGAGATCCACCAGGCCGGCGGCGACATCCGCCAGGTCGTGCTCACCGGCGGTCCGGCGAAGCTGCACCAGGTCGCCGACAACGGCGAACCGACCGATGCCAGCGCGGCGCGCATCGTCTACACGCTCAGCGACGAGATGATGGTGCTCACCGGCGGCGTGGTGATCAGACAGCCCCGCGGCACGATGCGCGGCGAGACCGTGAAGTACGACATCGACACCGGCCGCCTCGACGGCGGCGGCGACGGCAATCGCGTGCAGCTGCGGATCCTGCCGAAGTCGGCTTCGACGGACTGATGCTCACCGCGGCGGGGCTGGCCAAGAGCTACCGGTCGCGGCAGGTCGTCCGCGATTTCGGGCTGAGCCTGCGGCCGGGCGAAGTGGTCGGCCTGCTCGGGCCGAACGGCGCCGGCAAGACCACCTGCTTCTACATGATCGTCGGTCTGGTGAAGGCCGACGCCGGGCAGATCCTGCTCGACGGCAAGGAGATCACCGGGCTGCCGATGCACGAGCGCGCCGCCCGCGGGCTGGGCTACCTGCCGCAGGAAGCGTCGGTGTTCCGCAAGCTCAGCGTCGCCGACAACATCCTGGCGGTGCTGGAACTGCGCACCGACCTCGATGCCGCCGGCCGCCAGCGCGAGCTTTCGGCGCTGATGGAAGAGCTGCAGGTCGGGCACGTCGCCGGGCAGAGCGGTGCCAGCCTGTCGGGCGGCGAGCGCCGGCGCGTCGAGATCGCGCGCGCGCTCGCGGCGGCCCCGCGTTTCATGCTGCTCGACGAACCGTTCGCCGGCGTCGACCCCATTTCCGTCGGCGAGATCCAGAAGATCGTGCGCCACCTGCGCCAGCGCGGCATCGGGGTGCTGATCACGGACCACAACGTCCGCGAAACGCTGGGCATCTGCGACCGGGCGTATATTCTCAACGACGGCGGCGTGCTGGCCCAGGGTTCGCCCGACCACCTTCTCGCCGACCCGGACGTACGTCGCGTGTACCTCGGCGATGCCTTCCGGTTGTGACGGCGGGTCCGCCCGCCCCGAGCGGAGCCCATGAAACCCACCCTCCAGACCCGCCTCGGCCAGCAGCTGTCCCTGACGCCGCAACTGCGCCAGGCGATCCGGCTGCTGCAGCTGTCGACGCTGGAACTGGAAGCCGAGCTGACGACGGCGGTGGAATCGAACCCGCTGCTCGAGCGCGAGGAAGACCGCGACGACGGTGGCAGCGCGCCTGACGGCGACGCCGACTCCGCCCCGGCCGACGCGCCGGCCGAGACGGCCGCCGAGACCGGGAACGACGGCGCCGACGGCGGCGAGGAGCCGGACTGGTACGAATCCACGCTGGGGGGCTACGAACGCCGCGGCAGCGGCGACGACGAGCCCGACGAGATCACCGTCGCGGCGCCGGTGGGCCTGCAGGACCACCTGCTGTGGCAGCTGGAACTGAGCCACCTGTCGCCGCGCGACATCGCGATCGGCCAGGCGCTCGTGGAAGCCGTGAACGACGACGGCTACCTGGGCTGCACGCTGGAGGACATCCGCGAGACGCTGCAGCCGGAAATCGACGCGCAGACGGCCGAGATCGAGACGGTGCTGCGGATCATCCAGCACTTCGACCCGGTCGGCAGCGGCGCGCGCTCGCTGTCCGAATGCCTGCAGGTGCAGCTGAGCCTGCTCGACGAGGAAACGCCGGGCCTCGGCCTCGCCCGCGAGCTGTGCCAGCAGCATCTGGACGCGCTGGCGAAGCAGGGCGTCGCGCGGCTCGCGGGACAGCTCGGCGTGCCGGCGGCCGACCTGCAGGAAGCGGTGGCGCTGGTGAAATCGCTCGATCCGCGCCCCGGCGCGCAGATCGGCGGCGGCGAAGCCGAATACATCGCGCCCGACGCGATCGCCTACCGGCAGGGCGGTGTCTGGAAGGTGCAGCTGTCGGCGCAGGGCCGGCCGCGACTGGCGATCAACCGGCATTACGAGCAGCTGATCGGCAAGGCCAGCCGCGAGGACGACAGCTACCTGCGCAGCCAGCTGCAGGAGGCGCGCTGGCTGATCAAGAGCCTCGAGACGCGTGCCGACACGATGCTGCGGGTGTCGCGCGCGATCGTGCGCCAGCAGAGCGGGTTCCTCGACCACGGCAGCGAGGCGATGCGCCCGCTGACGCTGCGCGAGGTCGCCGAGGAACTGGGCCTGCACGAGTCGACCATTTCCCGCGCGACGACGCGCAAGTTCCTGCGCACGCCGCGGGGCACGTTCGAGTTCAAGCACTTCTTCAGCTCCGGCATCGCCACCGAACACGGCGGCGCCGCCTCGGCCACCGCGATCCAGGCGATGCTGCGCAAGCTCATCGAGGCCGAGAACCCGCGGCAGCCGTTGTCCGACCAGCGGCTGGCGGAATTCCTGAAGGGTGAAGGCATCCCCGTCGCCCGGCGAACCGTGGCAAAGTACCGCGAAGCGATGAACATCCCCGCGTCCAACGAACGCCAGCGCCTGGGTTGAGACCCCTCCCCGCGCCCCCACCCAGAGATGTAGGAGCGGCTTCAGCCGCGATTCCCGGTCAAAGAGGAGGATCGAAATGCGGATCGACATCCACGGCAACCAGATCGAGGTCACCCCCGCGCTGCGCGACTACGTGCACGACAAGCTCGCCCGCGTCGCCCGCCATTTCGACCACCACCTGGACACGCGCGTGATCCTGTCCGTCGACAAGCTCGAGCAGAAGGCCGAAGCCACGCTCGGCACCGCCGGCCGCACGCTGTTCGCCGAGGCGGCCGCGCCCGACATGTATGCCGCGATCGATCTGCTGTCCGACAAGCTCGACCGCCTGGTCCTGAAGCAGAAGGAAAAGATGACGGACCACCACCGCGGCGAATCCGCCGCGCGTACGGATTCATTCGGCTGACGACATGCACCTGCTCGACCTGCTCAGCCCCGCGCGCATCCGCACCGGGGTGATCGCCGCCGGCAAGAAGCGGCTTCTGGAGACCGTTTCGGCGATGCTCGCCGACGGCACCGGCGGCGAAGGCGATCGGGCGATCTTCGACACGCTGTGCGGGCGCGAGCGGCTCGGCAGCACCGGCCTCGGCCACGGCGTCGCCATTCCGCACGCCCGCAGCGCCAAGGCGCAGATCCCGGCGGCCGTGTTCCTGCGGCTCGCCGAACCGGTCGATTTCGGCGCGCTCGACGGCGAGCCGGTCGACCTCGTGTTCGCGCTCGTCGTGCCCGATCACTTCGCGCAGCAGCACCTGCTGCTGCTCGCGCAGCTCGCGGAGATGTTCGGCGACGGCCCGTTCCGCGCGCAGCTGCGCGCGGCGCCCGACCCCGCCGCGCTCTACGCGCTGCTGTCCGACTGGCAGGCCCGGCACCCGGCGGCGGCCTGACGTGGCCGACCGCACGCGCGCCCGGGAGCTGTTCGACGAACTCGGGGAGCGCCTCGGGCTGCGCTGGGTCGCCGGCCCGCGCGGCGCCGACCGCGTGCTGGAACGCGGCGAACACCTCTCGCGCCGGCCGTCGCTCGCCGGCTACCTGAACGTCATCCACCCGAACAAGGTGCAGATCATCGGTTCGGCGGAACTGGCGTGGCTCGACGGCCTCGACGCGCGCGCCCGCTGGGAGATCCTGCAGAAGATCATGGACGCGCGGCCGCTCGCGCTGGTGATCACGCAGGACCAGTCCTGCCCGGCCGACCTGCGCGATGCCGCCGAGGAAACCGACACGCCGCTGTGGGTGTCACCGCGCCGCGGGTTCGAGCTGCTGAACCTGCTGCAGTACCACCTCGCGCGCGCGCTGGCGCCGCGCACCACGCTGCACGGCGTGTTCATGGAGATCTACTCGATCGGCGTGCTGCTCACCGGCGAGTCGGGCACGGGCAAGAGCGAGCTCGCGCTGGAGCTGATCAGCCGCGGCCATCGCCTCGTCGCCGACGACGCGCCGGAGTTCACGCAGATCGCCCCCGACGTGCTCGACGGCACCTGCCCCGCGCTGCTGCAGGACCTGCTGGAAGTGCGCGGCCTCGGCGTGATGAACATCCGCCAGATGTTCGGCGACACCGCGGTGAAGGCGAACAAGTACCTGCGCCTGGTGGTGCACCTGGT
>CBIHMN010000209.1:0-4435 GCA_966211005.1 uncultured Arenimonas sp. | reverse complement strand
GCCGGCAGGAATCGGTCGGCGGCGCCGACGTGTCGCGCGAAGGCGTGCAGCGCGACCTGCTGCCGCTGGTGGAAGGCTCGGTCGTCAGCACGAAGTACGGCTCGGTGCGCACCGACCACATCCTGTTCATCGCCAGCGGCGCGTTCCATGTCGCGCGCCCGTCCGACCTGATCCCGGAACTGCAGGGCCGCTTCCCGATCCGCGTCGAGCTGCAGGCGCTGACGCAGGCCGACTTCCGCCGCATCCTCACCGAACCGAAGAACGCGCTGGTGCGCCAGTACATGGCGCTGCTGGCGACCGAAGGCGTGAGCATGGGCTTCGCCGACGAGGCGATCGACCGCCTCGCCGAGATCGCGTTCCTCGTCAACGAGCGGCAGGAGAACATCGGCGCGCGACGCCTGCACACCGTGCTCGAGAAGCTGCTGGAGAAGCTGAGCTTCGAGGCACCGGACCGCAGCGGCCTGTCGCTGATGGTCGACCGCGCGATGGTCGACGAACAGCTCGGCGACGCCGTGCAGGACGCCGACCTGAGCCGCTACATCCTGTGAGCGCCCCGCGCCCGACGCAGCTCACGCTGCACCAGGCCTCGCACGTGCTCGAGGTGGCGTTCGACGACGGCAGCACCTGGCGGCTGCCGTGCGAATACCTGCGCGTCGAATCGCCGAGCGCCGAAGTGCAGGGCCACGGCCCCGGCCAGAAGGTGCTCGTGGCCGGCAAGCACGACGTCAACATCCGCGCGATCGAACCGGTCGGCCACTACGGCGTGCTGCTGCGCTTCGATGACGGTCATGCCTCCGGCATCTATACGTGGGGGTTTCTGCGGGAGTTGGGGGAGGAGCGGGATACGCGATGGAGCGCTTATCTGGCGGCGCTCGAGTCGGCCGGACTTTCGCGCTGAGAAGCGGATATGGGATATGGGATTCATTTGATAGTGAAGGCGTGAGGTCCGGTCGGCTCCCGCCATCACGTAAATCCTAGATCCCATATCCGCTCTTACCGCTTCCGCTTCGCCCTCGGATGCGCCGCGTCATACACCTTCGCCAGATGCTGGTAATCCAGATGCGTGTACACCTGCGTGGTCGCGATGTCGGCGTGGCCCAGCAGCTCCTGCACGCCGCGCAGATCGCCGGACGATTCCAGCACGTGGCTCGCGAAGCTGTGGCGCAGCAGGTGCGGATGCACGCGCTTGAACAGGCCCTGCCGCTGCGCGAGCAGGCGCAGGCGTGACTGCACCGTGCGCGGATGGATCGCGCCGCCGGCGCGGCCGGGAAAGACGTGCGCGTTCGCGGTCGCGACGCCGGCACCCTGCGACTCGGCGCGCCATGCTTCCAGCGCCGCGCGGGCGTGGCTGCCCACCGGCACGAGGCGCGTCTTGCCGCCCTTGCCGGTGACGGTGACGAGGCCTTCCGCGAGATCGAGCGCCTGCCAGCGCAGGCCGCACAGTTCCGAGAGCCGCAGGCCCGAGGAATAGAACAGTTCCAGCATCGCGCGGTCGCGCACGCCCAGCGGCGCGTCGGTCGGCACCTGCACGAGCGCGCCGGCTTCGTCCGGATCGAGTACCTGCGGCAGCCGCCGCGCGGCTTTCGGCGCGCGCAGGCCGGTGGCCGGGTTGACTGCCTCGGCCTCGCCCCGCCCGAGCCAGCGGTAGAAGCTGCGCACCGCCGACAGATGCCGCTGCAGCGATTTGCCCGACAGGCCGGCGCGCGCGCCGCGCGGGTCGCCGCGGTGCAGCGACGCGACGTAGGTGCGCAATGTTTCCTGGCCCAGCGCGTGCCAGTCGTCGATGCCCTGCGCCGCCAGCCAGCGCGCGAGGTCGCCCAGGTCGCGGCGATACGCGTCGAGCGTGTGCGGCGACAGGCGCCGCTCGACCGCCAGGTACGCGAGGAACGCCGCCAGCTCGCGCTGCAGCGGCGCGTCCACGTCAGCGCGCGTCGCGCTGCAGCGCGGTGACGAGCGCCTCGCCCATCATCCGCAGGAACAGCGTGCCCATGCCGGGGAAAAAGCGGTTCGCGTCGCGACTGCCGACGACCAGCATGCCGGTGCCGGCGAGCGGCAGCAGCACCGCCGACGCGGCTTCGTCACGGCGATCGCCGAACAGGAGCGCGAGCTTGTCCTGGTTCAGCCGTCCGCACAGCGGCTCGCCACCGGCGAGGAAATCGGTGAACGGCGCCAGCGCCGGGTCGCCCGGCGGCACCACCTGCAGCCAGTCCGCATCGAGGCCTTCGACGGGCGCGAACAGCACGACACGCACGATGTCGCCGGCGAAATCCTCGCCGAGCACGGCCACCATCGTCTCGAGCGTCTGCGCCGGCCCGTGCGCGCGCATCAGCGCGAGCGACAGCTGGTGCGTGCGCACCGCCAGCCGTTCGTTGTCCTGCGCGTTCGCGAACAGCTCGTGCAGGCGCCGCGTCAGTTCCCGGTTCTTGTCGCGCAGCACGTCGAGCTGGTAGCTCGCCAGCGACGATGCCTTGCCCTCTTCCTTCGGCACGACCAGCGACAGCGCGAGATCGGGGAACTGCGCGAGGAACTTCGGATGGCGACGCAGGAACGCGGCGACTTCATGGGCGCCGAGGCGCTCGCTCTTCTCTTCGATCATCGGTCGGGTCCCCGGGGAATGACAGGCATCATGCGGCGAACTCGCCGTCGAACACGAACGTGGCCGGCCCGGCCATCGTCACCGGGGCGTCGTCGTCGGGCCAGTGGACTTCCAGCGTGCCGCCCGGCAGTTCGACCGCGACGCGGCGCGCGACGCGCCCCCGCCGCACGAGCACCGCGACCGCGGCGCAGGCGCCGCTGCCGCACGCGAGCGTCTCGCCGGCCCCGCGCTCGAACACCCGCAGGCGGATGCGGTCGGGCGCCAGCACCTGCGCGAAACCGACATTGACGCCGTCGGGGAACGCACCGGACGCCTGCAGCGCGGGCGCGATCGTCGCGACGTCGGCATCGGCGGCCGACGGCACCTCGATCACCGCATGCGGATTGCCCATCGACACCGCGCCGAACCGCACGCGACCCGACGGCAGGTCCACGTCGCAGGCGCCGTCGGCTTCCGCCGCGCGCACGGGGATGGCCTTGGGCGCGAACTGCGGCCGACCCATCGACACGGCGTAGCGCCCGTCGTCGAGCACCTCGACATCGACCGGCCCGGCCGGGCTGCCGAGCCGGAAACGGCGCCCGGTGGCGACGCCTTCGCGACGCAGCCACGCGGCGATGCAGCGCGCGCCATTGCCGCATTGCCGCGCCGGCGAACCGTCGCTGTTCCAGATGCGGTAGTCGGCGACGGCATCCGGATCGGCCGGTGCATCGATGCCGAGCAGCTGGTCGAAGCCGATGCCGGTGTGGCGGTCGCCGAGCGCGGCGATGCGCGACGGCGACGGGGCCGTCGCGCCGCGCAGGTCGATCACCACGAAATCGTTGCCCGCGCCGTGCATTTTCGCGAAGCGCGCCGGTGCCGCGTTCATCCGGCGGCGATCAGTCTTCGGCCGGCGGCGCCGGCGGCTCCGCCGCGTCGGCGGGCTCGGTCGGCGCGTGGTCGTCGGTCATCGCGTCGGCGTCGTCGGGCAGTTCGATCGGCTCTACCTGGCGCGCCGGCGTCTCCTTGCCGGGCAGCACCAGGGGCCCCTTGGTGCCGCACGCGGCGGCCAGCAGCAGGGACGTCGACAACAGCAGCAGGCGGGAGGTTTTCATGGCGCCGAGTATAGTCCGGACGGGTGCTCGCACGCGGGGAAGCCGATGACGCTGACGGGGATGTTGTGGACCGCCGCCGCCTTGGTCGGGCTGGTCGGCCTGTGGCTGTTCCTGAAGCGCGCGAAGCGGGGCGCCGCGCTGCTGCGCCGCTTCGCCGGTCTGCTGCTGGTGCTGGTCGCGCTCGGCCTCGCCGGCGGCGGGCTGCTGCTGCGCCAGTACCGCTGGCTGCTGGAAGACGTGCCGGCGGCGACGATCACGCTGCAGCAGCAGGGCCCGCAGCGGTTCGAGGCGACGCTCGCGATCGACGGCGAGCCGCCGCGCACGTTTCCGCTGCTCGGCGACGAATGGCAGCTCGACGCGCGCGTGATCCGCTGGACGCTGCCGGCCCAGCTCGGCGGGGTCCCGCCGGTCTACGCGTTCGAGCGGCTGTCGGGCCGCTACGGCGACCCGAAGCAGGAACTCTCGGAGCAGCGCAGCGTCCACGACCTGCGCGGCGAGCACGACTTCTGGGCGTTCCACCAGCAGTGGCTCGCCGGCCTGCCGATCGCCGACGCCCGCTGGGGCAGCGCCGCCTACCTGCCGATGCTCGACGGCGCGAGCTACGTGATCTACGTCGCGCCCCGCGGCGGCCTCGTCGCGAAACCGGCCGACGATGCGACCGAACGGCTGCTCGACGCGGCGGGATGGTAGCGGACGGAACGTGCGCCGCGGCCTGGTGCAGCGAGAGCGAAAGCGTTCCCGACGCGGA
>CBIHMN010000208.1:0-4447 GCA_966211005.1 uncultured Arenimonas sp. | reverse complement strand
CGACGGTCCCCGTGTACGTCGCCGAACCCGGTCGCGCTACCGGCCGCGTCGGCGCCTACCTCGCGTCGATGCTTCGCCGCGGCCGGCTCCGCCCGCTCGCGCCGGCGTCCACGGCGTTCGACGTCGTGCCGCTGCGCGAAACGCCGCGGATCGCCGCGCTGGTGCGCGAACGCCTCGGCGTCTAGCGCGGGCCGCGCGGCGTCAGAACGACAGCCCGGCGTCCTCGCAGGCGCGGCGGATCGCGTCCCGCGCGGCATCGAGCGCGGCGTCGTGCGGTACCAGCCGCGGGCGGTTGTCGAGCGTGCAGTCCAGGCCGAGCGAGAGCAGGCGCGCGTGCGCGGCGGCGAGCGTATCGACCGTGCCGGCCGGCAGCGTGCCGGCGGCGGCGATCGCGCGCAGCAGTGCCGGCGTGTCGCGCGGTGCCAGCAGGGCCGGCGTCGTCGCGGCATGCTGCAGTACCTGCGCCTGCAGCAGGAACTCGAGGTCGACCAGCCCGCCCTCACCCTGCTTCAGGTCGAAACGCGACGGCCGGCTGCGGTCGAGTTCGCCGCGCATCCGGCGCCGCATCGCGATGACGTCTTCGCGGATCGCCGCGGCATCGCCGCCGCGCGCCAGCGTACGCGCACGCACCGCCTCGAACTTCGCGGCGACACCGGCGTCGCCGGCGACCGGACGCGCGCGCACCAGCGCCTGCCTTTCCCAGGTCCACGCGCGATCGCGCTGGTAGTCGTCGAAGCTGTCGAGGCTCGACACCAGCATGCCCTTGGCGCCGTCCGGGCGGAGCCGCACGTCGACCTCGTAGAGCTTTCCGGCGGCGCTGACGAGGCCCATCAGGCCCACCAGTTTCTGCGCGACGCGCGCGAACCCGCGGCCGGCGTCGAGCGGCCGCGCGCCGTCGGACACCGCGTCCGCCGCGGCGTCGTGCAGGAACACCAGGTCGAGGTCGGAGCCGAAGCCGAGTTCGCGACCCCCGAGGCTGCCGTAGCCGATCACCGCGAGACCGGCACCGGGCACGACGCCATGCGCCGCCGCCACGTCGCTGCGCGCCAGCCCGAGCGCGACGCCGGTGATCGCTTCGGCGAGCGTCGCCAGCCGTGCCGCCGCATCGACGGGCGGCAGGCGCTGCCCGAGCAGCGCCAGCGCGATGCGGAAGCCGATCGCCTGGCGCAGTTCCGTGAGCGCGACCAGTGTCGCCTCGGTATCCCCGCCCGGCGACGCCGCCGCCGCATCGGCGACCATCGCGACGATCGCCGCTTCGTCGGGCACCGCGCCGGCGGCGCGCGAGTCGAGCAGTTCGTCGAGCAGCAGCGGATGCGCGGCGAGCCGTTCCGACAGCAGCGCGCTGCGCGCCGTCACGTCGACCAGCCGCGCCAGCGCCGCCGGCTGTTCCTCCAGCAGCGCGAGATAGCTCGTGCGCCGGGCGATCGCCTGCAGCAGCGCGAGGCCGCGCGGCAGCGACGCGTCCGGCGCGTCGCTGCGGGCGGCGGCGGCGAGCAGTTCGGGCAGCACCGCATCGAGCCGTTGCCGGCCGCGACCGGAAAGCGCGCGCACCGCCGGCGACCGGGCGAAATCGCGCAGCGCCGCGTCCTGTGCCTCGGCATCGGCGAAGCCGGCATCCGCCAGCACCGCCGCGTCGCCGCCGTCGGGCAGCGCGCGCCAGTACTGCAGCAGGGCCGAGGCCGGCGCCGGGCGGCGACGCCGTGCTTCGAGCAGGCCGCCGAATTCCGCCGCGACGACGGCGCGGTGCGCGTCGAGCTCGGCGTCGAGCGCGGCGGCATCGGGATGGCCGAGTCCACGCGCCACGCGCGCCCGGGCGAGCGGATCGTCCGGCAGCGCGTGCACCTGCTGGTCGGCGAGCATCTGCACGCGGTTCTCGACGCGGCGCAGGAACCGGTACGCGGCGGCGAGCCGTTCGGCCGTGGCCGGCGCCACATGCCCGGCCGCCGCGAGCGCCGACAGCGCCGGCAGCAGCGCCGTGCCGCGCAGCGCGGGTTCGCGTCCGGCGCGGATCAGCTGCAGCGCCTGCACGAAGAATTCGATCTCGCGGATGCCGCCGGGGCCGAGTTTCAGGTCGTCGGCGAGTTCGCGGCGCTGCACTTCGGCGGCGATCATCGCCTTCATCTCGCGCAGGCCGTCGAGTGCGCCGTAGTCGAGGTAGCGGCGGTAGACGAACGGCCGCAGCGCGTCGAGCAGCCGCGCCCCGGCCGCGGTGTCGCCGGCGACCGGACGCGCCTTGATCCACGCGTAGCGTTCCCAGTCGCGACCTTCGCGCTGGAAGTACTGCTCCATCGCCCCGAACGCGAGCGCGAGCCGGCCGCTCGCGCCGAAGGGACGCAGCCGCAGGTCGACACGATGGCTGAACCCGTCGGCGGTGACTTCGCCGAGCAGCTGCGCGAGCCGCTGGCCGAGCCGCGTGAACCACGCTTCGGCGTCGAGCGGCCGCGCGCCGTCGCTCGTCCCCGGTTCGGGATAGGCGTAGACGAGATCGACGTCGGAACTGAAGTTCAGCTCGCGGCCGCCGAGCTTGCCGAGGCCGAACACGACCAGCGATTGCGCGGTGCCGTCCGCGGCGCGGACGACGCCATGGCGCGCCGCGAGCGAGGCCGACAGCGCGGCGGTGCCGGCCTGCAGCGCCTGTTCGGCGATGCGGCTGGCGCCGGCGAGCGTCGCGTCCACGTCGTCGAGGCCGTGCACGTCGCGCCACACGAGACGGGTCGAGCACGCGGCGCGCCAGCGGCGCAGCCGCACGGGCCAGTCGGCTTCGGCATCGGCCGGCAGCGAAGGGGCGTCGCAGGGCGCCGCGTCGAGCGAATCGAGAAGCTCCGGCTGGCGCACCAGCGTGTCGACCGCGAAATCGCTGCACAGGGCCAGCCGGGCCAGCGCGTCGCGGCGACGGGCGTCCGCGAGGACACCGGGCGCACGCTCGTCGAGGCGCGCGAGCGCGCGATCGACGTGGCGATCGAGCGCGGCGTCGGTGCCGGTCGCGGTCAGAGCACCAGCCAGGTCGTCAGGCCGAGGAAGGCGCCCATGCTGACGACGTCGGTCATCGTCGTCAGGAAGATGCTCGACGCGGTGGCCGGGTCGGCACCGAGGCGCTTGAGCACCAGCGGGATCGTCGCACCGGCGAGACCGGCGAGCGTGCAGCTGACCATCATGGCCGCGAGCGTGATGCCCCCGAGCAGCGCGCCGTTGTCGTCGCCGCCGCGGGCGACGACGAACCACATCGCCGCGCCGGCGATCGCGCCGGTGACGAGGCCGTTGAGCGCGCCGAGCGTGGCTTCCTTGCTCAGCAGGGCGGCGATGCGCATGCCCCGCAGTTCGCCGAGCGTCATGCCGCGCAGCATCACCGCCAGCGACTGGCAGCCGAGGTTGCCGCTCTGGCCGCCGAGCACCGGCAGGAACGTCGCCAGCACCACGACCCTGGCGATCGTGTCCTCGAAATAGCCGACCACCGCCGCCGCGACGAACACCGTCAGCAGGTTCACCAGCAGCCACGGGTTGCGGAAGCGGAACGCGCGCCACAGCGACGTCGCCAGCCGCTCTTCCTTCTCGACGCCGACCATCGCACCGGCCTGTGCCGAGATCTCGAACGCCTGCTGTTCGAACAGCACCTGCCCGCGCACCTGGCCGACGAGCCGGCCGTCCTCCTCGACGACCGGGTACACCGGGTAGTGGCGCGTGACGACCTCGCGCATCGCGTCGACCAGGTCCATCGCCGGGCGCAGCGCGAACGGCGAGCGGATCATGATGTCGTCGAGCGTCACCTCGCGGTCGGCGTACAGCAGGTCGCGGAACGCGACGACGCCGAGCAGCCGCTGGTTCGCGTCCACGACCCACAGATACGTCACGAGCCGGTGCTTCACCGTTTCGCGCAGCGCCTCGATCGCGACCGAGACGCGCGTGCCGCCGATGAACGTGGCGGGCGGGTCCTCGAGCAGCCGGCCGACCGTGCCTTCCTCGTAGCGCTGGCCGTCGGCCCAGTCGGTGCCCGGCGGCGCTGCCGCCATCACGGCCGCGCGCCGCTCCGCCGGCATCGCCGACAGCAGGTCGTTCGCGCGCGCCGGCGGCATGCACGCCAGCAGCTGCGCGGCCTCGGCGACCGGCACGCCGCGCAGCCGCGACACCGCCGCCGCGGTGTCGAGCGAAGACAAGCGCTTCGCGCGCGTCGGCAGGTCGGGTTCGGCCTTGGCGGCGTCGGGGGATTCGGGGGTTTCGATCACGGCAGGCGGCTCCAGGGCGGACCCAGTGGAAACGCCTTAAGCGTATCCGAACGGACGCGACGGCACGACGCGGTGGCGACGCGGCCATCTGCGACAATCGCCGCTTTCCTTCACGGCCTCCCCGCATGCATCCACGCCTGCCCGCCGTCGTTTCCGTGCTGTTCGTCGCCGTGCTGCTCGCCGCCTGTTCCGACGACGAGGTGCCGGTCGCCACCGCGGCCGCGCCG
>CBIHMN010000207.1:0-4504 GCA_966211005.1 uncultured Arenimonas sp. | reverse complement strand
TCCATCGAAGTGCAGATGGACAAGGGCGTGCTGTCGATCAAGGGCGAGCGCAGCACCGGCGCCGCGCAGGAAGGCGAGCGTTATTCGCGCGTCGAACGCGCGCACGGCGTGTTCTTCCGTCGCTTCGCGCTGCCCGACAGCGCCAATCCGGAAGGCATCACCGCCGCCGGCCGCCACGGCGTGCTCGAGATCGCGATCCCCAAGCGCCCCGAAACCACGCCCCGCCGCATCCAGGTGATGTAGGAGCGGCTTCAGCCGCGACGCATACGCGCGCGTCGCATCACGCGATGCCCGCGCGCGTGAGGTCTAGAATCGACCCGCGGCCACCCGCGGGTCGTTTTTTTTCAATCGCGAGAGGCGACGATGCAGTTCAAGGACTATTACGACATCCTCGGCGTCGAAGCCGGTGCGGGCGAAGCGGAAATCAAGACCGCGTACCGCCGGCTCGCGCGCAAATACCACCCCGACGTCAGCAAGGAAGCGGGCGCCGAGGAGCGCTTCAAGGCGATCAACGAAGCCTACGAGGTGCTGCGCGACAAGGAGAAGCGCGCCGCCTACGACCAGCTGAAGGCGCAGGGCTACCGGCCCGGCGAGGAGTTCCGGCCGCCGCCGGATTTCGGGCAGGGCGGCTTCGGCGGCTTCCAGTTCGATCCGGAATTCGGCGGTGGCGGTTTCAGCGATTTCTTCGAGCAGCTGTTCGGCGGCGGGCGCGCGCATCCGGGCGCGCGGGCGCGGCCGCAGCCGCCCGGCGACACCCGCGCGAAGCTGGCGATCCCGCTGGAGCTCGCGTATTCCGGCGGCAGGCAGCGGCTCGGCGTCGACGGCCGCACGCTGGAGGTGAACATCCCGGCCGGCATCGCGCCCGGCAAGGTGATCCGGCTGGCCGGGCAGGGGCAGCGCGGTGGTGCGCTGCTGCTGGAGATCGACTACCTGCCCAATGCGCAGTTCGAGGTCGACGGCCGCAACGTGCTGCACACGCTGCCGGTGGCGCCGTGGCAGGCCGCGCTGGGCGCGACGCTGAGCGTGCCGACACTGGGCGGTGCGGTGGAACTGCGTGTTCCGGCCGGCTCGGACACCGGCCGCAAGCTGCGGCTGCGCGGCCGTGGACTGCCCGGCGCGCCGCCGGGGGACCAGATCGTCGAGATCGAGGTGCGCGCGCCGAAGGCGGAAAACGACGTGCAGAAGGCGCTGTACCGGCAGATGGAAGAGGCGTTCGATTTCGATCCGCGCCGCGCGTGAGCGGCGCGGAAACCGCAAACGACGAAGCCCCGGTTTCCCGGGGCTTCTTTTCGCGGCTGAAGCCGCTCCCTGCGGTGGCGTGGCGAATCAGCCGCCGGCGAGCAGGCCGTTGATGACTTCGATCAGCGCGCCCTCGTTGAACGGCTTGGTGATGTAGGCCTTCGCGCCCTGGCGCATGCCCCACACCTTGTCGGTCTCCTGGTCCTTCGTCGTGACCAGCACGATCGGGATGTGCGCGGTCGTGCCTTCCTTCGAGATCGCGCGCGTCGCCTGGAAACCGTTGAGGTTCGGCATCACCACGTCCATCAGGATCAGGTCGGGCTTCTGCGCCTTCGCCATCTCCACGCCGGCCGCACCGTCCTCGGCCGTCAACGCTTCGTGGCCGAGCTTCTCGACAATGCGCTTCATGCCCATCAGCTGGGACGGGGAATCGTCAACGATCAGGATACGAGCCATTTAGGGACCTCCAACGGGTGGCTGATTGTATGCCGCTCGACCGTCCCCGGCGCAACCACGATCAGAAACGCACGACCGTCCGTCCGAACGACCCGCCGGCCAGCATGCCCGGAAAGATCGCGGAAAGGCCGTCCAGCGTGGTTTCCCGGGTGGCGATCGCGTCGAGTCGCGACGGTTTCCATGGTCCGGCGAGCCGCTCCCAGACCTCGCGCCGCTGGCCGATCGCGGTGCCGGCGGAGGCGATGCCCAGCAGCGACACGCCGCGGATGATGAACGGCATCACCGTCGTCGCGAGCGCCGCGCCACCGGCGAGACCGCAGCTGGCGATGTTGCCGTACGGCTGGATCACGCGGGTCAGCGCGGCGAGCGCGGGATCGCCGACGTTGTCGATCGCGCCGGCCCAGCGTGCGTTCTCCAGCGGCCGCGTCGCCGCCGCGAGGGTGTCGCGCGGCAGCACTTCGGACGCACCGAGCGCGCGCAGCGCGTCGGCGTGCTCCGGCTTGCCGCTGATCGCTTGGGCCTCGTAGCCGGCACGCGAGAGGATCGCGATCGCGAGCATCCCGACGCCGCCGGTCGCACCGGTGACGACGATCGGGCCGTGGTCGGGATGCTGGCCGTTGTGCTCCATCCGCAGCAGCGACAGCCCGGCGGTGAAACCGGCGGTGCCGAGGATCATCGCTTCGCGCAGGTCGAGGCCGGCGGGCAGGGGGATCGTCCATTCGGCCGGAAGGCGCACGACTTCCGAATAGCCGCCGTCGCGCGTTTCGGACAGGCCGCTGCCGGTGCACAGCACCGCGTCGCCCTCGCGAATGCGCGCGTCGGAGGACGCGATGACATGACCGGCGACGTCGATGCCGCCGACCAGCGGGAAGCGACGGAGGATCTTGCCGCTTCCGGTGCCGGCGAGCGCATCCTTGTAGTTGATGCTCGAATACGCCGCGCGGACGACCACCTCGCCCGGCGAAAGGTCGTCTAGCGACACCGTTTCGACGCCGGCGCGGTGGCCGCCGTCGGCGTGGATGCGGAACGCGCGGAACGACGCGGGGACGGTCATCGCCCGGCCCGCGTCAGTTCGCCTTGTGGATCGCGCGCTTGTCGACCGCCATCGCCGCGTCGTGGATCGCCTCCGACAACGTCGGGTGCGCGTGGCAGATGCGCGCGAGATCCTCGGCCGAGCCGTGGAATTCCATCGCCAGCACGCCCTCGTGCACCAGCTCGGAGACGTTCACGCCGACCAGGTGCATGCCGAGGATGCGATCGGTCTCCTCGTGCGCCAGCACCTTCACGAAGCCCGCCGGCTCGGCCATCGCGACCGCGCGGCCGACCGCGGCGAACGGGAAGCTGCCGGCCTTGTACGGGATGCCCTCGGCCTTCAGCTGCTGCTCGGTCTTCCCGACCCACGCGATCTCCGGCTCGGTGTAGATCACCCACGGGATCGTGTCGAGATTGACGTGGCCCGGCAGGCCGGCGATCAACTCGGCCACGGCGATGCCTTCCTCGAAGCCCTTGTGCGCGAGCATCGGGCCGCGGACGCAGTCGCCGACCGCCCAGATGCCATCGACGCCGGTGAAGCAATGGTCGTCGACCTCCACCATGCCGCGCTGGTCCAGCTTCACGCCCGTGCCGTCGGCGAGCAGGCCCTTCGTGGCCGCGCGGCGGCCGACGGAAACGAGCAGCCTGTCGACGACGAGCGACTGCTCGCCCTTGCCGTCGGTGTAGGTGAGGTGCACGCCGTCCTTCTTGATGTCGGCCTTCGAGACCTTCGAGACGCTGCCGAGCTCGAGGCCGATGACGCCGGCGCCGATCACGCCGAGGCGCTTCGGCACCTCGGTGAAGTCGAGCGCGCCGACGTTGTCGACGATGCGCTCGCCGTCGAACTTCGCGAACGGCAGCTCGATCGAATCCGAACCGGCCGCGAGGATCACGTGCTTGCCGGCCAGCTCGACCTCGCTGCCGTCGTGCTGCTTCACCTTGACGACCTTGCCCGGGTGCAGCGTGCCGAAGCCGTAATACGGCGTCACCTTGTTGGCCTTGAACAGCGCCGCGATGCCGCCGGTGAACTGCTTCACGATCTTGTCCTTGCGCCCGACCATCGCGCCGACGTCGATCTTCGCGTCCTTCGTCGTGATGCCGTGCTCGCCGAACAGGTGGTGCAGGTTGTGCCACTGGCGCGAGCTGTCGAGCAGCGCCTTCGACGGAATGCAGCCGACGCGCAGGCACGTGCCGCCGAGCGCCGGCTTGCCGTCCTTGCCGAGCGCGGCGTCGATGCAGGCCGTCTTCAGGCCCAGCTGCGCGGCGCGGATGGCCGCGTGGTAGCCGGCGGGGCCGGCGCCGATGACGACTACGTCGAATTGCTCTGACATGTGGTTTTCCTCGTGGCGCCCAGGGCGGCCTGATTACGCGTGTTCCAAAGGCGGATATGGGATACAGGATTTACGTGATAGTCGGAGCGCGACGCCTCTGCATCACGTATATCCCCGATCCGATATCCGCTCTTACAGACCCAGCAGCATCCGATGCGGGTTTTCCAGCTGGTTCTTGATATCCACCAGGAACAGCACCGCGTCCTTGCCGTCGATGATGCGGTGGTCGTAGCTCAGCGCGATGTACATCATCGGCGCGGCGACGACCTGGCCGTTCTCGACGACGGGGCGCTCCTTGATCGTGTGCATGCCCAGGATCGCCGACTGCGGCGGGTTGACGATCGGCGTGGACATCAGCGAGCCGAAGGTGCCGCCGTTGGTGATGGTGAAGGTGCCGCCCTGCAGGTCCTCGAGCTTCAGGCCGCCCTCGCGGGCCGCCTTCGCGT
>CBIHMN010000206.1:0-4510 GCA_966211005.1 uncultured Arenimonas sp. | reverse complement strand
CCGTGCAGCGCGCCGGACGGCTCGTTGCGATGGCAGGCGCCGAACTCGCCGTAGCGGATCGGCAGGTCGCGGTAGCTGTGCAGGCCGTGGTTGAACACCTGCACGTGGCCCGGGCAGTTCATCGGCTTGAGCGCGTAGGTGCGCTTCTCCGACTCGGTGAAGAACATGTTCTCCTGGTAGTTGTCCCAGTGGCCGGACTTCTTCCACAGCGACACGTCGAGGATCTGCGGGCAGCGCACTTCCTGGTAGCCGGAATCGCGGTAGACCTGCCGCATGTAGCGCTCGACCACCTGCCACAGCGCCCAGCCCTTCGGGTGCCAGAAGACGAGGCCCGGGCCCTCTTCCTGCAGGTGGAACAGCTCCTGCGCCTTGCCGATCTTCCGATGGTCGCGCTTCTCGGCTTCCTCGACGCGCTGGATGTACGCGTCGAGCTGCTTGCGGTCGGCCCACGCGGTGCCGTACACGCGCTGCAGCTGTTCGTTCTTCGAGTCCCCGCGCCAGTAGGCGCCGGAGACACGGGTCAGCTTGAACGCTTTCAGGAATCGCGTGTTCGGCACGTGCGGGCCGCGGCACATGTCGACGTATTCCTCGTGCCAGTACAGGCCCATCGCCGGCGTGTCGGGCATGTCGTCGACCAGCCGCAGCTTGTAGTCCTCGCCGCGCGCCCTGAACGTGGCGATGACCTCGTCGCGCGGGGTCATCTTCTTGACGACGTCGTAGTCCTTCGCGATCAGCTCGGCCATGCGCTTTTCTATCGCGGCCAGGTCGTCGGGAGTGAACGGCTTTTCGCTCCAGATGTCGTAGTAGAAGCCCTCGGCGATCACCGGGCCGATCACCATCTTCGCTTCGGGGAACAGCTGCTTCACCGCGTGGCCGACGAGATGCGCGCACGAGTGGCGGATGATCTCGACGCCCTCGGCGTCCTTCGGCGTGATGATCTGCAGCGTCGCGTCGTGATCGATGCGGTCGGAAGCGTCGACGAGGCGGCCGTCGACCTTCCCGGCGACCGTGGCCTTCGCGAGGCCGGCGCCGATCGACTGCGCGACCTCCATCACCGAAACGGGTTGGTCGAACTGGCGCTGGCTGCCGTCGGGGAGCGTGATGTTGATCATGGGTGTGGAACTCGGGGCGAAAAAAAAGGACGCCAGGCGTCCTCGGTCGGCACGGCCCGGGCGGGAATCAGCGATCGGCGCGGGGAGTGCTCATGTCGCACGCTCGACACCGGTTTCCCGGGGCCACCTGCTTCTGGAATCCAGTAGCGCCACGTTAGAGGGCGGACCCCGCCGAGTCAATCGCCGGAAACGAGGAAGGCCACCGCGAGGTGGCCTTCCGGACCGCGGGCGGGTGCCGGCGATCAGAACCGCAGTTCGAGCACCGCCGACAGCGTGCGCGAGTCGACCGACAGATCGTCGAAATCGGCGCGGTAGACCGTGTAGTTCAAGCCCAGGCCGACGTTCTGCGTGAAGTCGTAACCGAGGCCCACGCCGTAGTACGGCTTGGTCGAATTGCCGCTGATGTCGATGAACCCGGCCTCCTCGGCCTTGCCGTCGGCGCGGAAGATGCCGGCACGGCCCTGCAGGTAGAACCCGTTGTCGCCGGCGCCGAAATTCTTCCGGGCCACCATGCCGAGGCCCCAGCCGTCGAGCTCGGCCGAGTAGCCGGTTTCGGAATAGTCGTACAGATTGGTGTAGAAGCCTTCGACCGCGATGTTCGGCGTGAACCAGTACCCGCCGCGCACCGCGAACATGCGGTCGTCGTCCTGGTCGCTGCCGACGCCGTCCAGGTCCACATCGACCTGGCTGTATCCGAACTCGCCCGCCACGAAGCCGGACCCGGCCTCGACGGCCATCGCCGACGACGACGCGAGCGCCAGCAGCAGCGCGGCCGTGAGAGAAACAGTCTTCTTCATGCAATTCCCCCGATGCTCCGGAATTGGAGCCGCGCGAGGGTGCCGAAATCGTTTGCAGGGTGTCAATGGACGAAGGTCACGCCATGCAGCCGGCGGCCGGGATTCGGGCAGAATGGCCGCGACCCCGGAGCGACGCATGGCGAACAGCATCCACGAGTTCCACGACGACCCCCGCAACGACACGATCCGCATCTGGATCAACGGCGAGCTGCGGCCGCGCGCCGAGGCCACGGTGTCGGTCTTCGACAGCGGCTTCGTGCTCGGCGACGGCGTCTGGGAAGGCCTGCGGGTGGTCGGCGGCCGGCCGGTGTTCCTCGACGCGCACCTCGACCGCCTGTTCGAAGGCGCCAAGGCGATCGCGATGGACATCGGGATGGATCGCGCGGCGCTGGCCCGGGCGATCGACGACACGCTCGCCGCCAACGACATGCGCGACGGCGTCCACCTGCGGCTGATGGTGACTCGCGGCGTGAAGCGCACGCCCTACCAGGACCCGCGGGCGACGGTCGGCCGGGCGACGGTCGTGATCATCGCCGAGCACAAGATGGCCAAGCCCGAAACGCTGGCGGCCGGCCTCGACCTGTTCACCGTGCACGTGCGCCGCGGCTTTCCCGACGTGCAGGACCCGAAGCTCAACAGCCACAGCAAGCTCAACTGCATCACCGCCTGCGTGCAGGCCTACACCGCTGGCGCCGACGAGGCGCTGATGCTCGATCCGCACGGCTTCGTCGCCACCTGCAACTCGACGCATTTCTTCATCGCCCGCGGCGGCGAAGTGTGGACCTCGACCGGTGACTACTGCCTCGGCGGCATCACCCGCGCGAACGTGCTGCGCGTCTGCCGCGAGGCGGGCATCCCGGCGTTCGAGAAGAACTTCAGCCTGACGCAGGTGTATTCGGCCGACGAAGCGTTCTGCACCGGCACGTTCGCCGGCGTGGTGCCGGTGCGGAGGGTCGACGGGCGCGTGATCGGCGACGGCAAGCCGGGGCCGATGGTGGCTCGGCTGCAGGCGCTCTACAAGGATCTGGTGGCGCGCGACGTCGCCGCGCGCGCGGGAGCCGTGGCATGAATCCCGGTCGCGCGCGCGACGAGTCGGCACCGGTGCGGATCGCGATGTGGAGCGGCCCGCGCAACATCTCCACCGCGATGATGCGGGCGTGGGAAAACCGCGACGACTGCGCGGTGGTCGACGAGCCGTTGTACGCCGCGTACCTGATGGAAACGGGGCTCGACCACCCCGGTCGCGACGAGGTGATCACCGACGGCGAGACCGACTGGGAGCGCGTGGTCGCGAACCTGCTGGGCCCGGTGCCGGGCGGCAAGCCGATCTGGTACCAGAAGCACATGAGTCACCACCTGCTGCCGGAAATGGACCGGGAATGGGTGCACGCCCTGCGCAATGTGTTCCTGATCCGTGATCCGGGCGAGGTGGTCGCGTCGTACGTGAAATCGCGCAAGGACGTCGAGCCCGACGACCTGGGCGTGCTGCAGCAGGCCGAGCTGTTCGACGAGCTGGCCGAACGCGGGCACCCGCCGCTGGTGGTCGATGCCGGGGATTTCCTCCACGACCCCGAGGGCTACCTGCGGGCGGTCTGCGAGCACCTCGGCGTGCCGTTCAGCGAACGCATGCTCGGCTGGCCGCCAGGCAAGCGCGACACCGACGGCGTCTGGGGGCCGCACTGGTACGAATCGGTCTGGAAATCGACGGGGTTCGAGGCGGCGAAGGCCCGGGTGAGCGTCGAGCTGGACGAGGAACAGGCCGCGGTGGTCGAGGCGTGCCGGCCGGCGTACGAGCGCCTGCACGCGCGGCGGCTGCAGCGCTGACGCCGGAAACGACGAAGCCGCCTCGCGGCGGCTTTCCGGTTCCCGGGCGGGGCCACCATCGTGCCGATGGTGGTGGGCGGTACAGGGTTCGAACCTGTGACCCCTACCATGTCAAGGTAGTGCTCTACCGCTGAGCTAACCGCCCCCGAGGGGCGCGAAGTATAGCCGGCCGACGCGGCGGGAACAACGCCCGGCGGGGTCAGGACATCAGGCCCTGCGTCCGCAACCGGTGGATCTCGTCGCGGATCCGCGCGGCGTCCTCGAACTCGAGGTCGCGCGCGTGCTGGTGCATCTGCGTCTCCAGCTGCTTGAGCTTGACCGCGAGCTGCGCCGGGTCGAGCGCGGCGTAGTCGGCCGGTCCGGGTTCGCCGACCTTGCGGCCCTTGCCGCGGCCCTTGCCCTTCGCCTCTTCCGGTTCGGCGCGGGCGCCTTCCATCACGTCCATCACCGCGCGGACGATCGACGTCGGCGTGATGCCGTGCTCCAGGTTGTACTCGACCTGCTTCGCGCGGCGGCGGTCGGTCTCGTCGATCGCCGCCTGCATCGACGCCGTCATCCGGTCGGCGTACAGGATCGCCTTGCCGCGCACGTTGCGCGCCGCGCGGCCGATCGTCTGGATCAGCGAGCCGGTCGAGCGCAGGAAGCCTTCCTTGTCGGCGTCGAGGATCGCGACCAGCGACACCTCGGGCATGTCGAGGCCTTCGCGCAGCAGGTTGATGCCCACCAGCACGTCGAACACGCCGAGGCGCAGGTCGCGGATGATCTCGACGCGCTCGA
>CBIHMN010000205.1:0-4568 GCA_966211005.1 uncultured Arenimonas sp. | reverse complement strand
GCTCGGCCAGCGCCCGCGCCGCCTGCTCGCGCGCGGTCTCGACGGCGGCGTAGGCCGCGGCGTTCGCCAGCGCGATCGCCGCGTAGGCCACGGCCGAGCGGAATACTTCCAGCGCGCCGTCGTCGTAGGCGTCGCGCGCGTGGCTCTGCACCGTGGCGACGCCGATGCGGCGGCCGGCGGCGATCAGCGGCCGGAACACCGCCGACAGGATCGGCGCAGCGGGCGCGATCGACTCGGCATCGGGGGCCTGGTCGAGCGTGGTCTCGTTGAACAGCGTGAGCTCGCGATCCTCGCGGATGGTCAGCGCGGCGAGCGACGTCGGATGATCGATGGGGAACGAGCTGGTCGTGTCGACCACGCCGTCTTCCATGTAATACACGTAGTCGAGCCGGTCGCCGCCGGGCGACAGCAGCGCGATGCCGAACGCGTCGAGCGGCAGCAGCGCACCGAGGTGGCGCTCGAGCGTGTGACAGATCGACAGCACGTCGAGCTTGCCGGTGAGTTCCATGCCGATGTCGCCGAGCAGGCGCAGCGTGCGCGCCGACGTGGCCAGCGCTTCGTTCGCCTGCCAGCGCGCGACCAGCGTGGCGACGTGGCCGGCGACGTACGTCAGCAGTTCCAGGTCGGCCTCGGTGTAGGCGACGTCGTCGCTGTAGCTCTGCACGATGATCAGGCCGTACACGCGGTCCTGCGCGAGCAGCGGCGCGCCCATCCAGCTGTGGAAATCGGACGTGCCGCGCGGCGCGACGATCTCGCCGTCGGCGACGAGCTGGCGGTAGCGCGCGTCGTCGAGCAGCCACGGCCGGCGGCTGCGGATCACCAGCGAGGAGATGCCCTCGCCGTACGGGAACGGGTCGAGCGTCTCCGTCGGGTCTTCGTCGACCGCGTAAGCGGGCGCGATGATGCCGGCCTCGGCGTCGTAGGTGGCGATGATGAAATTCTTCGCGTGCATCAGCCGGCCGACGATCTCGTGCAGCCGCGCATAGTGTTCCTGCCCGGGCTTGTCGGCCGCCGACAGCGCGGCGATCTCGTACAGGGCGCGCTGCAGGCCGTCGTTCACGCGTCGGCCTCGACGCGGTTGCGGCCGGTCTTCTTCGCGCGGTAGAGCGCGGCGTCGGCGCGCGCCAGCAGCGTCGCGGCGGTGTCGTCCTCGCGGCAAACGGCGACGCCGAAGCTGGCCGTCAGTTCGCCGATCGTCGGGAAGCGGTGCGCGGCGATGGTCTCGCGCATCTTCTCCGCCAGCGCGCGGCAGCCTTCCAGCGCGGAATGCCGGCTGACGATGACGAACTCCTCGCCGCCGAAGCGCGCCAGCGCGTCGGCCTCGCGGGTGTTCTCCTTCAGCAGGCGGGCGAATTCGACCAGCACCACATCGCCGACCGCGTGGCCGTACGTGTCGTTGACGTGCTTGAAGCGGTCGAGGTCGGCCATGATCACCGAGAAGCCGCTGCCGTAGCGCCGGCGCCGCACCACCTCGTCCTCGAGGATCTGGTCGAGCTTGCGGCGGTTGTACAGGCCGGTGAGCCGGTCGGTGCCGGCCAGCACTTCCAGCTCGCGGTTCTTCTCGACCAGTTCCTGCGTACGCTCGGCGACGATGCTTTCCAGCTTCGCGTTCATCTGCCGCAGCACTTCGTTCTGCCGCACGAGGTCGCGTTCCTGCGTGTACGCGCGGATCGCCGAGCGCACCGTGAGCACGATGTCCTCGTTGAGGAAGGGCTTTTCGAGGAAGCGGTAGAGATTGGCGTCGTTGATCGCGCGCTTGACGCCGGTCAGGTCGCTCTGGCCGGTCAGCAGGATCTTGATCGTGTTCGGGCTGAGCTCGTGCAGCCGCACCAGCAGCTCGTCGCCGCGCAGGCCGGGCATCATGAAGTCGGAGATGACCAGGCCCAGTTCGCGGCCGCGTGCCTGCAGGTCCTCGAGGATTTCCAGCGCCTCCTCGCCGCTCTGCGCGAATTCCAGCTCGACGTCGGCGCCGAACTGCGTCGACAGCACGCTGCGCAGCGCCTGCAGTACCGTCGAATCATCGTCGACGCAAAGTATCGTTCCCGTGTCGCTCACGTGTCCGCCCGTTCGGTGCCCCCTGTCGGCACGCCAGTATGGCGCGAGCGCGTCGAGGCCGTGTGCGCCCCGTCACGGTCGCGGATGTGAAGGGGGCGCGACGGGTACCAGTGCCCCGTCGACACAGGCCACCACGGCGTCCGTGCGCGGGTCCGCCGGCCAGCCGCCGGTGAACAGGGAGAACGCCGGCAGGATCGTCGTGTCCGGATCGAGCACGAACGCCGGGAATTGCCGCCGCAGCGGCGCCAGCCGCAGCACCGGGTGCAGGTGGCCGCAGAGCACGTGCGCGCCGGGGCGCGTCGCCGGGGCATGGCGGAATTCGAACGGCCCGTCGCGGACGGCCGCGGCGTCGATCGCGACGTCCAGCGCCGCGGCGTGCAGCGCGCGGTCGTGGTTGCCGGCGATCACGCGGATCGCGAGGTCGCGGTGGGCGGCGCGGAACGCGCTCCACGCCGCGCGCCACCGGGATCCGGCCGGGTCACCGTGCAGCATGTCGCCGAGCACCCACAGCTCGGCCGCGCCGGTGCGCGCGATCAGCGCGTCCAGCCGCGCGAGGTCGCCGCCGGTGCCGCCGCTGGGCACGGCGATGCCGTGGCGGCGGAAGATGTCGCCCTTGCCCAGATGCAGGTCGGCGATGACCAGGCGCGCGCGCGCCGGCCAGAACAGCGCGCGGTCGGCGTGCAGCTCGACGGCCTCGCCGGCGAGGTTGACCGGCATCAGTTCCATGTAGGAGCGGCTTCAGCCATGCCGCTGCTCCAGCTGGCCAGCGGCGCGCTGAACGCGGGTCCGCCAGTCCTCGGTGCTCAGCTGGCTGCGCATCGACTCGGCCCACAGCGGGAACGCGAGCGGCGTCAGCGTGCGCGGGCGGTGCAGTTCCAGCGTGCGCGCGCGGCTGGCCTCCAGCACCGCGGCGAGGCGCCGCACTTCCAGCTGGCCGGCGAGCACTTCGCGTTCGGCCTGGCGCAGCAGCACATGGCCGGGGTCGTAGCGGCGCAGCACGTCGTGCAGCAGGCCGGACGACGCCTGCAGCTGGCGCAGCGACCGCGGCGCGCGGCCCGGCAGCGACGGCGGCAGCAGCCCGGCGATGCGCGCGACTTCGCGGAACTGCCGGCGCGCGAGCTCGCCGAGATTCATGCTGTCGGCGAGGTCATCCAGCAGCCCGTCCGGTGAGAGCAGCGCGCGCAGCGTGTCGACGTCGATCGCCGTCTCGGCCTGCGCCGACAGCGCGAAGCCGTAGTCGGTGGCCGCGTACGAGAACGTGTTCGGCACGAGCCGCCCCCAGCGGCGCGCGACCAGCGCGGCGAGGCCCTCGTTCACCGCACGGCCCGCGAACGGGAACACGAACAGGTGGAAGCCGTCGCGGCCGCGCAGCGCCTCGGCGAGCAGCCGGTCGGGGCCGGGCAGCGTCGACAGCCGGGCCTGCAGCCCGAGCAGCGGCGCGATAGCGCGCATCTCCGCCGACGCAGGCGGCTCGGCGAGCAGCCGCTCCATCTCGTGGCCGAGCTCGCCGGACAGCGGCAGCCGCCCGCCCATCCACTTCGGCACCGCGCCGTCGGCCTTCTTGGCGATCCGCACGACCGCCGTCATGTCCTTCAGCGCGATCAGCTCCAGCGTGCGGCCGGCGAACTGGAAGCGGTCGCGCGGCTTCAGCCGGCCGATGAAGCTTTCCTCCACCGAGCCGAGCGAGCCGCCTTTCGCGTACTTCACCTGCACGCTGCCGTCGCTGGTGATCGTGCCGATCGACAGCCGGTGCCGGAAGCCGACGCGCCGGTCGAGCACGCGGTAGACGCCGTCCTCGCCGACCTCGACGCGGCGGTATTCCGGGTAGTTCTCCAGCGCGCGGCCGCCCTGCACGATGAACGCGAGCACGTCGCGCCACGTGTCCGGGTCGAGCGCGGCGAACGCGTGCGTGCCACGGACCTCTTCGAAAAGCGCGTCCGGGTGGAACCCGCCGCCGAGCGCGAGCGTCACGCAGTGCTGCGCGAGCACGTCGAGCGAGAGGCGCGGCGGCGGGCGCGGTTCGATGCGGCCAGCGGCGAGCGCCGCGCGCGCGGCGGCGTATTCGACCAGTTCCAGCGCGTGCGTCGGCACGCAGATCACGTGCCCGCTCTCGCCGGGGCGATGCCGCGAGCGGCCGGCGCGCTGCAGCAGCCGGGCGATGCCTTTCGGGCTGCCGAGCTGCAGCACCTGGTCGACCGTCGGGAAGTCGACGCCCAAGTCGAGGCTCGACGTCGCGACGACACAGCGCACCGTGCCGTCGCGCAGGCCCTGCTCGACACCGGCGCGCAGCTTCGGGTCGAGCGAGCCGTGGTGCAGGGCGAGCGTGCCCGGCGGTTCCAGCCATACCGACGCGAGCGCGCGGTGCCACAGCTCGGCCTGCGAGCGCGTGTTGGTGAACAGCAGCGACGTGCGCGCGGTGGCCAGCTTCGCCACCACGCGCTGCAGCTGCGACAGGCCGAGGTGGCCGGCCCACGGGAAGCGTTCGCCGCTCGCCGGGAGCAGCGTTTCGAGCA
>CBIHMN010000204.1:0-4599 GCA_966211005.1 uncultured Arenimonas sp. | reverse complement strand
CGGGTGCGCGAAGCGGCTCAGCTCGAACGCCGAGAACAGGTTGGTCTCGAACAGGGCGCGCCATTCGGCGTCGTCGTAATCGAGCGTGGCGCGCGTGGTGTTGCCACCGGCGTTGTTCACGAGCAGCTGCAGGCCGTCGCCGAGATCCTCGACCCAGTCGAAGATCTCGCGACGCTGTTCCGCATCGCCGACGTCGGCCGAGAACGCACGCACCTGCGCCGACGGGAAGGCGTCCTCGAACTCGAGCCGCGTCGTGTCCAGCGCGTCTTCGTCGCGCGCGACCAGCAGCACGTCGGCGCCGAGCGCGAGCAGTTCGGCGGCGATCGCCCGGCCGATGCCGGCACTCGCGCCGGTCACCAGCGCCACCTGTCCATCCAGCCGCCAGCGGTTCGCGCCCATCGCCCCCTCCGTGTCGGGCGTAGGATAACGGCTCCCGACATCGAGGATGCCGCGATGAGACACGCCCCGTTCGCTGCCGCCGCCGCCCTGCTGCTCGCCGGCTGCAACGCGCCCGATCCCGCGCCCGACGAGGGCGTGCCCGATCCGCAGGCCGCGCAGGCGACGGAACTGCGCGACGCGATCAACGAACCGCTCGACAAGGCCAAGGCCGTCGAAGCCGCCGATGCCGAACGCGCCGCCGACCGCGACGCGGCGCTGGAGGCGGCGGGCGGCTAGGACGCCGCACCGCCGCGCCGCGGCGTCAGTAGTCGCAGAGGCAGTGCGCGACCGACTGGAACGGCGTGCGGCCGCTGCGGTCGAGCCAGCGCAGTTCGCCTTCCACTTTCGCCAGCGTCTGCCGGTCGAGGCCGAGCGTCGCCGGCGCCAGCACGCGCAGCAGCCCGTCGGCGCGGCCGCTGTTGCCCAGGTTCACCACGAACTGCTCGAACGGCGTCAGCGGCTTCTCGATGTAGCGCACGCCGTGCGCGTCGGCGTCGAGCTTGGCGAGCTTCGCCGCGTGGTCGAGGGCCGCGCGCAGGCCGCCGAGTTCGTCGACCAGTCCGCGCTCGCGCGCCTGCGTGCCGGTCCAGACGCGGCCGCGCGCGACGGCGTCGATCTTCGCGACCGTGGTGTCGCGCGCCGCGGCCACCTTGCCGGTGAAGTCGGCGTAGCCCTTGTCGATGATCGACTGGATGACGATGCCGACGTTCGGGTCGAGCGGGCGCGTCGGATCGAGCGCGCCGGCCAGCGGCGTGGTGCCGACGCCGTCGGTGCTGATGCCGAGCTTGTCGAGCACGCGCGGCACGGTCATCCACAGGCCGAAGATGCCGATCGACCCGGTGATCGTCGATTCGTCGGCGTAGATCCGGTCGGCGTTCATCGAGATCCAGTAGCCGCCGGAGGCGGCGACATTGGCCATCGACACGACGACGGGCTTGCCGGCGGCCTGAGTGAGTTCGACTTCGCGGCGGATCTGCTCGGACGGGAACACGCCGCCGCCGGGCGAATCGACGCGCAGCACGACCGCCTTCACCGCCTCGTCCTCGCGCGCCTGGCGCAGCAGCGCCGACGTCGATTCGCCGCCGACGAGGCCCGGCGGCATGTCGCCGTCGACGATCTCGCCCTGCGCGACCACCACCGCGACCTGCGGGCGCGGATCGAGACCGAGGTTCGCGCGGCCGAGGTGCGCGAGGTACCCGTCGAGCCCGATCTGACGGAACGAGACGTCGTCGTCGCCGGCGGCGCCGCGCTCGACCAGCATCTGCTCGAGTTCGTGCGGCATCTTCAGCCCGTCGACCAGCTTCTCGTCGAGCGCGAGCTTCGCCGTGTCGCCGCCGTGCGCCTGCACGCGCTGCGGGAACTGCACGATCATCTCGCCCAGCGCGGCCGGGTCGAGCTTGCGCGCGGCGGCGATGTCGGCGACAAAGCGGTTCCAGATGTCGGTCATCCAGAACAGGTCGGCCTCGCGCGCTTCCGGCGACGCCGCGTCGAGCACGTACGGCTCGGCGGCGGACTTGTACTCGCCCACCTTGAACAGGTGCACGTCGACGCCGAGCTTGTCCTGCAGGCCTTCGCGGTAATACATGCGGTAGCGGCCGAGGCCTTCGATGAGCACCAGGCCCTGCGGATCGAGGTAGACCTCGTCGGCCTGCGCGGCGATGTAGTACTGCTTCTGGTCCATGCCCGAGCCGTACGCGACCACTTCCTTGCCGGCCGCGCGGAAATCGCGCAGCGCCGCGGCGAAATCGCGCATCGCCGCGAAGCCCGGCGCGCTGAAGCCGTCGGTGAGCAGCACGATGCGGTCGATCCGCGCGTCGTCTTTCGCGGCGTCGATCGCCCGCAGCAGGTCGCGCAGCTGGATTTCCGGCTGGTCCTGGCCGGTGAGCCGGTTGAACTGGCGGTCGACCGGCGACGCGGTGAACTGCTCGACCAGCGCGCCGTCGAGGTCGAGCACCAGCGCCGTGTCCTCCACCAGCGGCTGTGCGCCCGGGCTGGCGAAGATCGCCGCGAGCACGATCACCGCCAGCAGCAGGAAGATCACGTTGAACACGAGCTGGCGGGTGAAGTTGAGCGTCGCCCAGAGGCCGCCCAGGACCCGGCGGATGGGCCCGCGTTGCGTTGCCGACATGGAAAAACTCCGGTGAATCCAGCGGCCAGCATACCGGGCCGCCCCGGGCGCCGCATGCGCCTCAGGTCACGTCCTCCACGCCCGCGGACGGCCGCCGTCGGGCGGTGAGCGGCGCGCCGGTATATTACCGGCTGCCTCCGAGGAACCCGTCATGTCGAGCGACCCGTCCGTGCCCGCGGCAGAGCGTCCGTGCCAGAACTGCGGCGCGCCCCTGCTCGGCGAACACTGCTACGCGTGCGGCCAGCCCACGAAGGGCCTGGTGCGGCATTTCGGCAGCATTCTCGGCGACTTCTTCGATTCGGTGTTCGAACTCGATTCGCGCATCCTGCGCACGCTCGGTCCGCTGCTGTTCCGGCCGGGATTCCTGAGCACCGAGTACTTCGCCGGGCGCCGCGTGCGCTACGTCAGTCCGGTACGGCTGTTCGTCTTCCTGAGCCTGTTCGCGTTCTTCGCCGCGCAGCTGAGTTTCAGCATCGCGCCCGACGCGCCCGGGGTGGACGGCCTCGAGGCGGGCGCGGACGACGGCCCGGACGTCGCGTTCGGTGGCGATCGCGGCATCGGCAACCGGATGGCGCGCGCGGCGAGTGCGGCGGAAGTCGAGGCGATGCGCGACGAAGCGATCGCGGCCCTGCACGAGGCCCGTCGCAATGCCGGCAACGTGCCCGGCGTCGGCACCGGGCTGGAGATCGCCGAACGCGAGATCGTCGCCGACGCGAAGCGGCGCATCGCCGAACTCGAGTCCGCCGCGAAGCCCGGCGCGCCGCGCGCACCGGCCGCCCCGCGCGCACCCGCCGCGGACGACAGGGACCGGCCCTCGATCACGCTCGGCGGCGGCGAACCGTGGGATGCCGAAACCAACCCGCTGGTCATCGATTGGCTCCCCGACGCCTTCAACGACCGGCTCAACGCGTCGATCGGCCGCGCCGAAGGCAATCTCGAGGAGATCCGCGACGACCCGAACCGGCTCAAGGATGCCTTCCTGTCGACCGTGCCGACCACGCTGTTCGTGCTGCTGCCGCTGTTCGCGGTGCTGCTGAAGATCGCCTATGCGTTCAGGCGGCGGTTGTACATGGAGCACCTGATCGTCGCGCTGCACAGCCACAGCTTCCTGTGCGGCGCGCTGCTGCTGGCGATCGTGTTCGACGCGTTGAAGACGTGGACCGGCGGCGTGGTGTCGGGCGCGTTCCAGCTGCTGGAAATCGCCGTGCTGGCGTGGATGCCGATCTACCTGCTGCTGACGCAGAAGCGCGTCTACGGCCAGGGCTGGATCATGACGCTGCTGAAGTTCGCGGTGCTGGGGACGTGCTACTTCTTCCTCGTGACGTTCGGCGCGGCGGCCAGCCTGATGATCAGCCTGGTGTCGATGTGACCGGCGTGCTCTACGAGGTGACGCTGCGCGTGCAGCCGGCGATCGCCGACGCGTATGCCGCGTGGCTGGACGCGCACGTGCGCGAGCTCGTCGCGCTGCCGGGCTTCCTCGGCGCACGGGTGTCGCGCGTGCAGCCGGAGGCGGGAGCGGACGACGCCGAGGCAGTCGTCTACTGCTGTCATTACCGGTTGCGCGACCGGGAGGCGTTCGCCGCCTATCTTCGCGACCATGCGCCGCGGATGCGGGCGGACGGCCGGCGTCGCTTCGGCGACGGTTTCACCGCCTCGCGGCGGGTGATGGCGATCGTCGCGGACTACTGATCGCTCAGCGGCCGAGCCGCTCGCGGATCAGGGCCTCGCGCCCGGCCGGCGTCGCCGCCAGCAACTCCCGCCGCAGCGCGTCGCGCCCGTTCGCGGGCAGGCGCCGGGCGACTTCCGCCAGGCCGGTGCGTGCTTCCGGCGACAGCGCGCGCAGCATCCGCAGCATCGCCGGCCGCTCGCCTTCCGGCAGGAACGCGAACAGCGGCCGCAGGCCGGCGAAGTCGGCCCCGATCGACGGGCCGAGCCCCCAGTCCTGGCGCTCGTCGGCCGGCAACGCGGCGAACGTGGCGCGCAAGACCCGGCGCTCCGCCTCGGGCAGCGCGTCGACGCGCGCCGCGAGTGCG
>CBIHMN010000203.1:0-4671 GCA_966211005.1 uncultured Arenimonas sp. | reverse complement strand
CGCCGATGGACGAGGTCGCGAGCGTCGTCGACGTGCTGCAGACCCCGGCGTTCCTGTGCCGCCAGACCGACTTCATCCAGAAGGTCGCCAGCGCCGGCAAGCCGGTGAACATCAAGAAGGGCCAGTTCCTGTCGCCGTGGGAGATGAAGCACGTCACCGACAAGGCGCGGGCGACCGGCAACACGCGGATCATGGCGTGCGAGCGCGGCGCGAGCTTCGGCTACAACAATCTGGTGTCGGACATGCGCTCGCTGAGCGTGATGCGCGACACCGGCTGCCCGGTCGTGTTCGACGCGACGCACAGCGTGCAGCTGCCCGGCGGCGCCGGCGGCAAGAGCGGCGGCCAGCGCGAATTCGTGCCGGTGCTGTCGCGCGCCGCGGTCGCGGTCGGCATCAGCGGCATCTTCATGGAAACCCATCCCGATCCGGACAAGGCACTCAGCGACGGCCCCAACGCGTGGCCGCTCGGGAAGATGGAGGCGCTGCTGCGCACGCTGATGGAACTGGACCGCATCACCAAGGCCAATGGTTTCCTCGAATCCCAGGATTGAAAGCATTTGACGCGGATCACGCGGATGAACGCGGATAGAGCAGAACACGTCTGAGCACTGTGCTTTATCCGCGTCGATCCGCGTGATCCGCGTCGAGATTTCCCGCCCTTACCCAGAGACGCCATGACCACGATCGCCAGAGTCCACGCCCGCGAAATCCTCGACAGCCGCGGCAACCCCACGCTCGAAGCCGAAGTCACGCTCGCCGACGGCTCGTTCGGCCGCGCGATGGTGCCCTCCGGCGCGTCGACCGGTTCGAAGGAGGCGGTGGAACTGCGCGACGGCGACAAGAGCCGCTACCTCGGCAAGGGCGTGCGCAAGGCGGTCGCGAACGTCAACACGACGATCGCCGACGCGCTGCAGGGCTTCGACGCCGCCGACCAGGCCGGCCTCGACGCGAAGCTGATCAATCTCGACGGCACCGAGAACAAGGGCCGCCTCGGCGCGAACGCGCTGCTCGGCGTGTCGCTCGCCAACGCGCATGCGGTCGCCGCGTCGCGGAAGCTGCCGCTGTGGAAGCATCTCGCCGGCGATCGCGCGGTGTCGCTGCCGGTGCCGATGATGAACATCATCAACGGCGGCGCGCATGCCGACAACAACGTCGACATGCAGGAATTCATGGTGCTGCCGGTCGGCTGCGACTCCTTCGCCGACGCGCTGCGCAGCGGCGCCGAGATCTTCCACGCGCTGAAGTCGGTGCTGAAAGGCCGCGGCCTCGGCACGGCGGTCGGCGACGAGGGCGGCTTCGCGCCGGACCTCAAGTCGAACGAGGAAGCGATCGAGGTGATCCTCGAGGCGATCGGCAAGGCCGGCTACAAGGCGGGCGAGGACGTGCTGCTCGGCCTCGACGTCGCCAGCACCGAATTCTTCGACAACGGGAAGTACAACCTCGTCGGCGAGGGCAAGCGCCTCACCAGCGAACAGTTCGTCGATTTCCTCGCCGGCTGGAGCGCGCAGTACCCGATCATCACGATCGAGGACGGCATGGCCGAGAACGACTGGGCCGGCTGGAAGCAGCTCACCGAGCGCCTCGCGAGCAAGGTGCAGCTGGTCGGCGACGACCTGTTCGTGACCAACCCGAAGATCTTCCGCGACGGCATCGAGCAGGGCGTCGCCAATGCGATCCTGATCAAGGTGAACCAGATCGGCACGCTGACCGAGACGCTGGAGGCGATCGCGATGGCCGATGCGGCGAACTACGCCGCGGTCGTTTCGCACCGTTCGGGCGAAACCGAGGACACGACGATCGCCGACATCGCCGTCGCGACCACCGCGACGCAGATCAAGACCGGCTCGCTGTGCCGCAGCGACCGCGTCGCGAAGTACAACCAGCTGCTGCGCATCGAGGAGGCGCTGGGCGCGAAGGCGCGCTACGCCGGCCGCGGCGCTTTCGTCAGCCTGAAGCGCTGAGACGCCTTGCGCCGCTGGGCCGCGATCGCGTTGCTGCTGGTGATCGCGGCCTGGCTGCAGGCGAAGCTGTGGTGGGGCGACGGCGGCATGCGCGACGCGCACGGGCTGCAGGATCGCGTCGCCGAGCAGCGCCAGCAGAACGCGCGGCTGCAGCAGCGCAACGACGCGCTGGAAGCGGAGGTCGAGGACCTGAAGTCGGGCGAGGCCGCGATCGAGGATCGCGCGCGCAGCGAGCTGGGCATGGTGAAGCCGGGCGAGGTGTTCTACCGCGTGGTCGATCCCGCGGACGATGCGAAACCGACGCCCCGCCGGGCGGACGACCCGCCGGACGGCGACGACGCGGAAGCGGCCGCCGAGGACGCACCCCGCGACGACGACGCGGCGGAAGCGCGATGAGCTGGGTCATCGTTCCGGCCGCCGGGAGCGGTCGACGTTTCGGCGGCGACATCCCCAAGCAGTACCTGCCGCTCGCCGGCCGCCCGCTGATCGAACACACGCTGCGCGCGCTGCTCGCGTGCGACGGCATCGACGGCGCCGTGGTCGCGCTCGCGGCCGGCGACACGCGCTGGCCCGGCTGGCGGGAGCTGGAAGGCAAGCCGGTGCGCGCCTGCACCGGTGGCGACGCGCGTGCCGATTCGGTGCTCGCGGCGCTGGCCGCGCTGCCGGACGACGTCGCGCCCGACGCGTTCGTGCTGGTGCACGACGCCGCCAGGCCCTGCATCGCGCCGGCGGACATCGCCGCACTGCTCGCGGCCCTTCGCGACGAACCCGTGGGCGCGCTGCTCGCGGCGCCGGTGCGCGACACGCTCAAGCGCGCCGGCGACGACCACCGCAGCACCGGCACCGAACCGCGCGAGCGGCTCTGGCGCGCGCTGACGCCGCAGGCCTTCCGCCGCGACGAACTGGCGGCGGCGCTGCGCGATGCGGCCGGGGCCGGCATCATCGCCACCGACGAGGCGATGGCGTTCGAACGGCTCGGTCGCCGCCCGCGCCTCGTCGAAGGCCGCGACGACAACCTGAAAGTGACCACGCCCGCCGACCTGGCCGTCGCGGAAACCCTCGTCGCGCGGCGCGCGGCCACCGGAGCAGGCGCATGAACCAGCGGATCGGGCAGGGGTTCGACGTGCACGCGTTCGGTGACGGCGACCATGTCGTGCTCGGCGGCGTGCGCATTGCGCACGATCGCGGGCTGGTCGCCCATTCCGACGGCGACGTGGCGATCCACGCGCTGTGCGACGCGATCCTCGGCGCGCTCGCGCTCGGCGACATCGGCGTGCATTTCCCGCCGTCGGATCCGCGCTGGGCCGGTGCCGACAGCCGCGAGTTCCTGCGCCACTGCGCCACGCTCGCGGCCGGGCGCGGCTGGCGTGTCGGCAACGCCGACGTCACGGTGATCGGCGAGCGCCCGAAGATCGCGCCGCATGCCGCGGCGATGCGCGCCAACCTCGCGGGCGATCTCGGGATCGACGTCGACGCGGTCAACGTCAAGGCCACCACCACCGAGAAGCTCGGGTTCCCCGGACGCGGTGAAGGGCTGGCGGCGCTCGCCGTCGCGCTGCTGGTGCGCGCGTGAGCGCGACCGCCGGTGACGGCGGGCTGCCGCGCGCGCACGGCCCGGCGGTGCTGACGGCCGCGTTCCGCGGCACGCCGGACGATTTCCGCGTCGAGGAGATCGACGCGTTCGAGCCCGACGGCGACGGCGAGCACCTGCTGCTGACGGTCGAGAAGCGCGGCGAGAATTCGAGCCACGTCGCGCGCACGCTGGCGCGCTGGGCCGGCATCGCCGACGTCGGCGTCGGCTACGCGGGCATGAAGGACCGGCATGCGGTGACGGTGCAGCGCTTCAGCGTGCATCTGCCGAAGCGTGTCGCGCCCGACCTCGCGACGCTGGAGTCCCCGTCGGTGCGCGTGCTCGCCTCGGCGTGGCATCGCCGCAAGCTGCCGCGCGGCGCGCTGCGCGGCAACCGCTTCACGATCGTGCTGCGCGACGTGCAGGGCGATGCGGCCGCGATCGACGCGCGGCTGCAGGCGATCGCCGAGCGCGGCCTGCCCAACTACTTCGGCGTGCAGCGCTTCGGCCGGGACGGCGACAACGTCGATGCGGCGCGGCGGATGTTCGCCGGTGCCCGCGTGCATCGCGACCAGCGCTCGATCTACCTGTCGGCGGCGCGGTCCGAACTGTTCAACGCGGTACTCGCCGGCCGCATCGTGGACGGCGACTGGGCCACCGGCACGGACGGCGAGGTGTGGATGCTCGACGGCCGCCAGAGCGTGTTCGGTCCCGAACCGCTGGACGACGCGCTGCGCGAGCGCGCCGCCAGCGGCGACATCCATCCCACCGGCCCGCTCTGGGGGCGCGGCGAATCGCGCAGCGGGCCGCCACTGCATGCGCGCGAGACGGCGTGGGTCGCTCCGTACGCGGATCTGCGCACCGGGCTGGAAGCCGCGGGGCTGTCGCAGGAGCGGCGCGCGACGCGGGTGCGGCCGGAAGGGCTGGCGTGGTCATCGCCCGCCCCCGGCGTGCTGGAACTGCGCTTCGCGCTGCCGCCCGGCGCCTACGCCACCGGCCTGCTGGCCGAACTCGGGGGGGTGGAGGAGCGACACTTGTAAGCCGTTCCCGGAGGAGTAGGCTGGAATCGCGGTTTTCCTGCCAAGAGGAGGTCGCCATGAACACCGCCTGCAAGACCCTCGTGTCCGCTGCCGTGTTGCT
>CBIHMN010000202.1:0-4687 GCA_966211005.1 uncultured Arenimonas sp. | reverse complement strand
GCGAAGACCGCCGGCTTCGGCGCCGAGATCGCCGCGCGCCTCGCCGAGGAGTCGATGTACGACCTCGTCGCGCCGGTGGAACGCGTCACCGGCTACGACACCCACATCCCGCTGTTCCGCCTCGAGATGAAGTACCTGCCGAGCGTGGACAAGATCGTCGCCGCGGCGAAACGCGCCACGGCGCACGGCTGAGGACACCGAAATGAGCGAGAAGAAGCTGTTCCTGCTGCCCGACCTCGGCGAAGGCCTGCCCGACGCGGAAATCGTCGAGTGGCACGTCAAGGTCGGCGAGGTCGTGAAGCTCGACGAGCCGCTGGTGTCGATGGAAACCGCGAAGGCCGTCGTCGACGTGCCGTCGCCGTTTTCCGGCACCGTGACGCGCCTCGCCGGCAAGGCCGGTGACGTGATCACCACCGGCGCGTGGCTCGCCGAAGTGGAGCTCGATCCGAAACTGCCGCAGCGCGCCGATGCGCAGGACACCGGGCATTCGCACGGCCATGGCGGCGGCGCGCACAAGGGCGCCGGCGAACCGGTGCCGGACGAACCGACGCGCGACGACGGCGGCGCGACCACGGTGCACGCGTCGGACGAAGGCGGCGAACTGAAGGCCGACCAGGGCGCGGCGCCGGCGCAGGACGGCGGCGACGCCGGCACGGTCGTCGGCGCGATGCAGAGCTCGAACGCGGTGCGCACCGAAAGCGCCGTCGCGATCGGCGGCGTCAAGGCGATGCCCGCGGTGCGCGCGCTCGCGAAGAAGATGAAGGTGGACCTGGCGCGCGTGCGTGCCACCGGCCCCGACGGCACGGTGACGATGGCCGATGTGAAGCAGGCCGCGGCCAGCGGCAGCGCGGCGCTCGGTGCCGCGCCGGCGCCGGCGCCGGCGGGCCGCGCGGACGCCGCGTCGCCGGCTGCGTCCGCCGGCGAAACGGCGGCGATGCGCGCCGCCGCCAGCCCCGCCCCGGCCGCGCCGAAGGCCGCGGCGCCCGCCAGGGCCGACGCCGCCGTCGCGATGGACGTCGACGACCCGGTCCGCGGCGTGCGCCGCAACATGATCCGCTCGATGTCGGCCGCGCACGCCGAAGTCGTGCCGACCACGCTGATGGACGACGCCGACCTGCACGCGTGGGCGCCCGGCGAGGACATCATGGTGCGGCTGATCCGCGGCCTCGCGGTCGCGGCGACGCAGGTGCCGGCGATGAATTCGTGGTTCAACGGGAAGGAAGGCACGCTGCGTCGCCACACGCGCGTCGATGTCGGCATCGCGATCGACGCGCCGGACGGCCTGTTCGTCGGCAACCTGCGCGGCGCCGAGCGGCTGTATCCGCAGCAGGTGCGCGCGGAACTCAACCGCATCCGAGACGGCGTCAAGGCGCGCAGCCTGCCGCCGGAAGACCTGCGCGACTACACGATCATGCTCAGCAACTTCGGCGTGTTCGCCGGCAAGTACGCCACGCCCGTGGTCGTCCCGCCGTGCGTCGCGATCATCGGCGCCGGCCGCCTGCACCACGCGGTCGTGCCGGTGCTCGGCGGCATGGAGGCGCACCGGATCATGCCGCTGTCGCTCACCTTCGACCACCGCGCCGCGACGGGCGGCGAGGCCGCGCGCTTCCTGCGTGCGCTCATCGACGATCTGCAGCGCTCGAAGTAGACGCATGGCGCATCGCAGCCGCCTCGCCGGTTTCATCATCGACTGCGAAGGCGGCGCGCTGCGCGAACACGCGGACTTCTGGAGCCGGGCCCTCGGGCTCGCGCTCACCGACCCGGACGAAGGCGGCGACGGGCGCTATGCCGTTCTCGACGGTTCGCCGCTCGGCCTGCACATCGAGGTGCAGAAGGTCGAGCACCCGCCGCGCGTGCACCTCGACATCGAGAGCGACGACATCGAAGCCGAGGCGACGCGCCTGATCGCCCTGGGCGCGAAGGAAATCGCCCGCCCGCACGACACCCGCTGGATCGTGCTCGAAGCCCCGACCGGCCACCGCTTCTGCGTGATCCGCACCCGCACGAAACTCGATAGCGAAAACGCCAACGTCTACGAGTGACCGCGGTTTCGTGGTGGCGTGACGAAAGGGCGTCGACGCGGATTACGCGGATCAACGCGGATGGAGCATTTTTGACGCAAGGCCTTATCCGCGTTCATCCGCGTGATCCGCGTCGTGAACGCTCTATTCGCCGCTGTCTTCGAACGCCTGCAGCGCGGACTGGATTTCGGCGAGTGTCAGGCCGTTCGCGAGCGTTCCCACCGGCTGGCCGGCGTGGAGCACCTGCTGTCCCTGGACCGTCAGCGGGAGGGCGTGGCGTTTCAGTCGCGCGATCAGTTCGCCGGCTTCCTTCGGTGACGCGAAGCCGTCGCTGACGAGCAGCTCGCGGCCGTCGGCGGCGACGAGCTTGAAGTGGAAGCGGCCGTCGGGCTCGCGGTACTGCTTGAAAACCGGCTGTGCGGCCTTCGGCTTCGCGGTCTTCGCCTGCGACGACGGCGCGCTGCGCAGGTCGCGCAACCCCACCGCGTGCCGCAGTTCGGCGATGAACGGCGTGGCGATCCTCCGCGCCTTGATCGCGCCCTCGACCAGCCGCGCCTCGATCTCGACCGGCTTGGCGATCAGCGCCTCGTATTTCTCGCGCATCGGCGCCACCTCGGCGTCGATCACGTCCAGCAGCGCCGCCTTCGCGTCGCCCCACGCGATGCCGTCGGCGAACGCCTGCGCGAACGCGCTCGACTGGGCCGGCGTCGCGAACGCCTGGTGCAGCTGGAACAGCGCCGAGCCTTCCGTCGCCTTCGGCTCGCCGGGAGCGCGCGAGTCGGTCACGATGCCGGCGATCAGCTTCTTCAGCGCCGCCCGCGAGGCGAAGAGCGGGATCGTGTTGTCGTAGCTCTTGCTCATCTTGCGGCCGTCGAGGCCCGGCAGGGTCGCCACGCTCTCCTCGATCGCCGCTTCCGGCAGCACGAAGTGGTCGCCGTACAGATGGTTGAAGCGCGCGCCGAAATCACGCGCCATCTCGATGTGCTGCACCTGGTCGCGCCCCACCGGAACCGAATCGGCGCGGAACATCAGGATGTCGGCCGCCATCAGCACCGGATACATGAACAGTCCGGCGGTGATGCCGGCATCCGGGTCCGCGTCCTCGGCGACATTGCGGTCGACCGCGGCCTTGTACGCATGCGCGCGGTTCAGGATCCCCTTGCCGGCGACGCAGGTGAGCAGCCACGTCAGCTCGGGGATCTCGGGGATGTCGGACTGCCGGTAGAACCACACCGCGTCCGGGTCGAGCCCGCAGGCGAGCCAGGCCGCGGCGATCTCCAGCGTCGAACGCTGCACGCGCGCCGGGTCCTGCGACTTGATCAGTGCGTGGTAGTCGGCGAGGAAATAGAAGCTCTCGGCGCCGGGCCGGCGGCTGGCGGCGATCGCCGGACGGATGGCGCCGGCGTAATTGCCGAGGTGGGGCGTACCGGTGGTGGTGATGCCGGTGAGGACACGGGTGGCGGGCATGGCGTGGGCAGCGGAAAACCGGCCGCCAGTCTACCGGACGTATCCGCGCGAACCCCGTTCCGCGCGCCCGGGCGTTGGTACGGATGCCCAACCCGGAGATCCGCCATGAACCGCTCCTTCCGCTTCCTCGCGCCGCTCCTCGCGCTGCTGCTGGCGACCGCCGCCCTGCCCGCCTGCGCCCGCGCGCAGCCGCTCGTCAGCGTGTCCGTGCTCGACCTCGACCGCGGCGAGACCCTGCCGGCGTGGCCGCACCGCGGCCGCGACTACATCGAAGGCCGCCCCGGCCACCGCTACGCCGTCGTGCTGCAGAACCACACCGGCGGCCGCGTGCTCGCGGTGGTGTCCGTCGACGGCGTCAACGCGATCAGCGGCGAAACCGCCGGTACCGGCCAGAGTGGCTACGTCCTGGAGCCGTGGCAGCGGCTGGAAGTGCGCGGCTGGCGCAAGAACCTGTCCGAGATCGCCGAATTCCACTTCACCTCGCTCGGCGACAGCTACGCGGCGCGCACCGGTCGCCCGGGCAATGTCGGCGTGATCGGTGTCGCCGCCTTCCGCGAGCGCGCACCGGCGTATGCGCCGCCGGCGATCGCCGCGCCGCCGCCGGCGCCGTATCCGTCGTACCCGCGCTACCCCGCCGAGCCGTACGCGCGGGCCGAGCGCGCCGAGGAATCGGCCGGCGCACGCGCCTCCGCCGCGGACGCCGCCGCCCCGGCCGCCGCGCCGCCGTCGGTGCAGGCGGAATCCGGCACGTATCGCCGCCACTACGACGACGGTCTCGCGGCGAAACAGCAGCTGGGTACCGGCCACGGCGAGCGCCGGTGGGATACGGCGCGGGTCACGCGGTTCGAACGCGAGGGCACGCGCCCGAACCAGGTCGTGTCGCTCTACTACGACGCCACCGAGGCGCTGGTCGCCCGCGGCATCCTGCCGCCGCCGCGCTGGCACCACTACGGCCGCGACCCGGACGCCTTCCCGATCGGCTTCACCCCGGATCCGTGACGTCGGACGCGGCGCCGCATTGAACCGCGGCGCCGCCGCTCCCAGAATGGCCGAAGCCTATCCCCCGGAGCCCCGCGATGACCCGTTTCCGCCTGTTCGCCGCCGCCCTGCTCGCGCTGCTCGCGCTGTCGGCCTGCCACACCGTCGAAGGCTTCGGCCGCGACGTCAAACAGGCGGGTGGCCAGCTGGAAGAAGCCGCG
>CBIHMN010000201.1:0-4689 GCA_966211005.1 uncultured Arenimonas sp. | reverse complement strand
GCCTGTACGCGCCGGGCGTGTAGTCCTCGTCGCGGTGGTCGCGCACCTGCCGGCACGCGGCCGGGATGCCGGACGCCGCGGCCGCGGCCGACGCGCGCGCCGCCGTCGCCGGTGCGGTGGGGCGCGGCGCGTCGGGTTTCGCGGTCTTGCCGCCGCAGCCGGCCAGCGCGAGCAGCGCCGCCAGCCCCAGTGCGCCGGACGTTCGCGTCACGGCATCCCCGGGAGCGGCTCGCCGGCGATCTCGCGCGCGAGCTGGTAGACGGCCATCGCGTACATCGGCGAGCGGTTGTAGCGGGTGATCACGTGGAAATTCGGATAGCCGAACCAGTGCTCGGTGCCGCCGACGCCTTCGAACGTGAGCAGCGTCGCGGGCAGCGTCGACGCCGGCGTCGCGGCCGGGCGATAGCCCTTCGCCGCCAACTCGGCGGGCGTGTATTTCGCTTCCAGCGTTTCCGGCGCGAACGGCGCCGCACCCGGGTCGGCGGCCGCGCGCGCGACGACCGGCTGGTCGCGCTGCCAGCCGTGCGCGACGAAGTAGTTCGCGACCGAGACGAACACGTCGGGCAGCGAGCGGAACAGGTCGCGGCGGCCGTCGCCGTCGCCGTCGCGCGCGTAGGCGCGGTAGCTCGACGGCATGAACTGGCCGTATCCCATCGCGCCGGCGTAGCTGCCGGTCATCGTCGCCAGGTCCAGCCCTTCCTCCTTCGCCAGCAGCATCGCCTGCGCCAGTTCGTCGCGGAAGAAGGCGCCGCGCTGCAGTTCGCGCGGACGCTTGGCCGGGTCGCCGCTCGACGGATAGAAGAAGCCGAGCGTGTAGAGCGCGTCGAGCACCTTGTAGCTGCCGGTGTTGCCGCCGTAGCTGGTCTCGACGCCGATGATCGCGACGATCACTTCCGCCGGTACGCCGGTGCGGGTCTCGGCCTGCGCCAGCGCGGCGCGGTGTTTCGCCAGGAACTCGCGCCCGGCGGAGATTCGCGAGCCGGTGACGAAGATCGGGCGGTACGTCGCCCAGGTGCGCACGCCTTCCGCCGGGCGCGACATCGCGTCGACGATGCTCTGGCGCATTTCCGCCCGCTGCAGCCACGCCGACACCTCGGCGGGCACCAGGTGGTATTTCGCCGACGCGTCGGCGACGAATTTCGCGTGACGCGTCGGCAGGTCGGCCTCGACCGGCCAGTCGGCCGGCGGCGGCTGGTCGACGGCCGAGACCGGGCGTGCGGGGGGCGCGGCGGATGCGTCCCCCGGTGGCGTCGCGCCCGGAACGACGGCGGGCGCCGAAGCCGGCGCCGGCGCGAGCGGCGCGGCGGCCGGTGGCGTGTGCGCGCAGGCGGCGAGGACGCCGAACAGCGTCGGAAGGATCAGCGGACGGACGATTCGGGACATGGCTCGCAGCGTGTTCGGAATGCCCGGAAATCTAACACGGCGTGTCGCCGCGCCCGCGCGTCGCCTGGCTTCACGCATGCGTCTTGCGATGCGCGCGTGCCGACATCACGATGCCGAAACCGGCCAGCAGCGACACCGCCGACGTGCCGCCGTAGCTCAGCAGCGGCATCGGCACGCCGACCACCGGCAGCAGGCCGGCGACCATGCCGCCGTTCACGAGCACGTAGATCGAGAATGTCATCGCCAGCGCGCCGGCGAGCAGCCGCGAGAAGGAATCGCGTGCCTGCGCGGCGATCCACAGGCAGCGCCCGATCACGAACAGGTAGAGCGCCAGCAGCGTGACCACGCCGATCCAGCCCCATTCCTCGCTGAGTACCGAGAAGATGAAATCGGTGGTGTGTTCAGGCAGGAAATCGAGGTGCGCCTGGCTGCCCTGCCCCCAGCCCTTGCCGGACAGCCCGCCCGAGCCGATCGCGATCTTCGACTGGATGATGTTCCAGCCGGCACCGAGCGGATCGTTCTCGGGGTTCATGAACGTCAGGATGCGGTCGCGCTGATACGGCATCAGGAACATCCACCCCACCGGCAGCGCGGCGACGCCGAGGCCGGCGAAAAGCGCGATGCGCCACCACGCGATGCCCGCCAGGTACACGGCGAACACGCCCGACGCGGCGACGAGCATGCCGGTGCCCAGATCGGGTTGCAGGATGATCATCGCCACCGGCAGGCCGATGATCGCGGCGCAGATGGCGAGCACGCCCCAGCGCGGCGGCAGCACCGCCGCGTGCAGGTACCACGCGAGCATCATCGGCACCGACAGCTTCAGCAGTTCGCCGGGCTGCAGGTAGAACACCCCGAGGTTCAGCCACAGGTTCGCGCTGCGGCCGGAGCCGAACACGAACACCATCGCCAGCAGCACCAGGCTCCCGGCGTACGCGAGCGGCGTCCACAGCCGCAACCGCGCCGGCGGCAGCCGCGAGACCAGCACCATCGCCACCAGGCCGATGCCGAAGCGGGCGCCCTGCGACACGACCAGCCGGCTGTTCTCGCCCGACGCGCTGGCCAGCACGCCGAGGCTGATCAGCATGATGGCCAGCAGGCCCAGCAGCAGCGGCAGGTCGACCTTGTCGAACAGGCGCGCCACCATCGCCTGCGCCCAGCGCAGCACGGCGATCACGGCGGCGTCTCCGCGGCCGGCGGCAGCAGCCACGCGTCGAGGATCCGGCGCGCGACCGGCGCCGCCGCGCGCGAGCCGGAACCGCCGTGTTCGACCAGCACCGCGATCGCGATGCTGGGATCCTCGGCGGGCGCGAATGCGATGAACCACGCCTGGTGTCGCAGGTGGTACGGCAGCGTCGCCGGATCCACGTTCGCGCTGCCGCGACGGCTCGTGCGCTGCACGGTGCCGGACTTGCCGGCGATGCGGTACGGCGCCCCGGCTGCGGCGGCGCGGCCGGTGCCGGTCGGGCCGTGCATCACCGCCACGAGACCCTCGACCACGGCTGCGAGATCGGTGTCGTCGGGCACCACCCGCTCGGGCGGCGCTACCGGCTCGGGCACTTTCGGCGCGTCGAAGCCCGACTGGCTGGCGCGCACCAGGTGCAGCGAAGGCTTGAGGCCGCCGCTGGCGAGGATCGCGGTGCCCTGCGCCATCTGCAGCGGCGAGGTGACCCAGAAGCCCTGGCCGATGCCGACGTTGACGGTGTCGCCGGGATACCAGTCGGCGCCCTGCGTGCGCCGCTTCCATTCGCGCGACGGACGCACGCCGGCGATCTCGCCGGCGAGGTCGATGCCGGTCGGTTCGCCGAAGCCGAGCCGCCCCATGAACGTGTCGAGGCGGTCGACGCCGAGTTCGACCGCCAGCTTGAAGTAATACGTATTGACCGACTGCGCGAGCGATTCCCGCAGGTCGACCGCGCCGTGGCCGCCGGGGCGCCAGTCGCGATACCCGCGCGCCTGTCCCGGCAGGAAGAATTCGCCGGTCGAGAGCGTGCGGTCTTCGGGGCGGCGCAACCCGTATTCGAGCCCGGCCAGCGCGACGAACGGCTTGATGGTCGAGCCCGGCGGGAAACCGCCGAGCACGACGCGGTTGAACAGCGGCCGCGACGGCGCCTGCAGCGCCTGCCAGTCGGTGTGGCTGATGCCGTTGATGAAGAGGTTCGGGTCGTAGCTCGGCAGGCTGACCATGCCGAGCACCTCGCCGTTCGCCGGATCGACCGCGACCGCCGCGCCGTGCTGGCCTTCGAACGCGTCCGCCATCGCCTGCTGCAGTCGCGCGTCGACGGTGAGCCACAGGTCGGTGCCGGCGGTCGCGTCGTGCCGGCGCAGCACGCCCAGCGTGCGGCCCTCGACGTTCGTCTCGACCTCCTCGTAGCCGATCTCGCCGCGCAGGCGCAGCTCGTGGAAACGTTCGATGCCGGCCTTGCCGATGTGCGTGAGCGCGGTCGAGCGGCTGTCGCCCATCGCCTCCAGGTCGTCGGCGTCGACGCGGCCGACATAGCCGATCACGTGCGCGAACAGCTCGCCGTACGGATAGCGCCGCGTCAGGTAGGGCACGACCTCGACGCCGGGAAAGCGGTGCCGGTTCACCGCCAGCCGCGCCAGTTCGCCTTCGTCGAGGCGCAGCTTCAGCGGCACCGGCCGGAAACTGCGCGTGGCGCGACGGGTCTCGCGGAAGCGCGCGAGGTCCTCGTCGTCGAGCCGCACCAGTTCGCCGAGCGCGCGCAACGTCTCGTCGAGATCGCCGACTTCCTCGGAAACGATCTCGAGCCGGTACGCCGGCACGTTGTCGGCGAGCAGGCGGCCGTTGCGGTCGTAGATCAGCCCGCGCGCCGGCACGATGGGGCGCGGCTTGATGCGGTTGGCTTCCGATCGCGTGCGGAATTCCTCGTGCTGCAGCACCTGCAGCCGGAAGTAGCCGCCGGCGAGCGCCGCGGTCGCCACCGCGATCCCGAGGAATCCGAGCAGCGCGCGCCGACGGAACTGCTCGGCCTCGGCGCCGAGGTTCTTCAGGCGTTGCCGGCGCGGGCCGCGATTCATCGCGTCAGCCGGCGCGTTCGCGCAGCCGCAGGCGGACGCCGTCGAGCAGCAGGAACAGCCACGGCCACAGCGCGAACCCGAGCAGCGGCGACAGCCACACCGCCCACGGCGGCAGCCCGTCGCCGGCGACGAGATGGATCGCGGCGGCGATCAGCCGGTCGTTGAGCAGCAGCGCGAACACCGCGCCCGCCTGCTGCCACAGCGGGAAGAAACGCAGCCGCGCGCGGAAGCGCTGCACGAGGAAGGCGAGCACCGCCAGCCGCAGCG
>CBIHMN010000200.1:0-4691 GCA_966211005.1 uncultured Arenimonas sp. | reverse complement strand
GCGCTGGCGCAGGACCTGCGCCGCTATCTCGGCGGCCGGCCGGTGCTCGCGCGCGCGCAGAGCCTCGGCTATCGCGCGCGCAAGTTCATCGGGCGCAATTCGCTCGCGCTCGCGACGGGCGCGGTGATGACGGGCCTGCTGCTCGCGGCGCTCGCGTTCGTCGCTTGGCAGGCGCAGCGGGCGATCGAGGAAGCCGAGCGCGCGACCGCGATGCAGTCGTTCGTGATCGCGCTGTTCGAGAACACCGACCAGGCCGGCGCGCGCGAAGGGCTCGACGTGCGCACGCTGCTCGACGCCGGCGTGCGCCGCGCCGACACCGAACTCGTGCGACAGCCGCAGGCTCGCGCGGAACTGCTCGGGCTCGTCGCCCGGCTGCGGCAGGGGCTCGGCGACGATCGCGCCGCGCTGGAGCTGCTCGACCGCCAGTCGCAGGTGCTGTCGACGCTCGAGGGGGACGCCCCGGCGCGGATGGGCATCGAATCGGCCGCGCTGCGCGGGCGCAGCCTGCGTGCGCTCGGCGAACCGCAGGTGTGCGTGCGGGCGCTGGTGCCGTGGCTCGCGGTCAGCGAGGCGCAGGCGGCGCAGCAGCCGCTCGCGGTCGCGGAATTCCTGTCGCAGCTCGGCCGCTGCCATCGCGATCTCGGCGGGGGCGGCGACGTCGCGCGCGACCTGTTCGGGCAGGCGCTGTCGCTGCGCCAGCGCGGAACCTCGCCGTCCACCGCGCTGCAGGCCGAGAGCCAGGCCGATCTGGCCGGGCTGCTGGCGGACGAAGGGCGCTACCGGGAAGCGGTCGAGGCGATGCGCCAGGCGCTGGACCTGCTGCGCGAGAGCGGCGGCGACCGCAATTCCCTCGGCGTCGAGATCTGGCGCGAGCTCGGCGGGCTGCATGGTGCGCTCGGCGACGCGATGGAAAGCGAGGCCTCGCTGCGCCAGGCGCTGGAGATTTCGCTCACGCGCTTCGGCGCGCAGCATCCGCTCACCGTCGGCGTGCAGCGCGCGCTCGGCTCGGTGCTGATCGAGGCCGGCAAGCTCGACGAAGCGGAGCGGCTGCTGACACAGGCACACGAGCGCCTGCTGGCGCGGTTCGGGCCGGACCATCCGGAAGTGGCGGAGTCGTGGCATCTGCTCGGCGGGCTCGGTCACGAGCAGGGGCGGCTGGCCCAGGCGCAGGACGCGCTGCAGCAGGGTCTGACCCTGTATCGCCGCTCGGGGGCGCTGGCGCAGCGGCCGTCGGTGCTGTGCGATCTCGCCGACGTGCGGCTGGCGCTCGGCCAGGCCGACGGCGCCGAGCTGCTGGCGCGGGAGTGCCAGCAGCTGGCGCTGGCGCGGCAGCCGCGGCTCGCGGCGCGCGCGGACACGTTGCTGGCGGACGTCGCGCGGCGGCGCGGCAATCTCGCCGCCGCGCAGGCGCTGCTGGTGTCGGCGGAACAGCGGCTGCTCGATGCGGGCGTGGACGGCGGCGGGCCGTCGTTCGACCGGGTCGCGCTGGCGCGCGTCTCGATCGCGCTGGAGGCCGATCGCCTCGGCGAAGCGGCCGCGGCGCTCGACGCGCTCGATGCGGTGGACCGCGCGGTGCCCGCGCATGCGCACGCCCCGTGGTGGACGTGGCGCCTGTCGGCGCTGCGCGCGGAACTGGAGTGTCGCGCGGGCCGCACCGGCGCGGGGCGCGACCGGCGCGACACCGCGCTGCGCGAGGCCGCTACCGGACAGCCGCAGCGGCAGCGGCTGCTGGACGAGATCGCGGCGCTGGCCCCTTCGTGCCGGGGTGAAAATCTGCTCTGAGCAGATTTTTTTTCCGGGAGCGCGGCTGAAGCCGCTCCTACAGGGGGAGCTGGGGTTGCTGGAGGTCGAGTCGGCCTTCGCCGGCCATGATCTTCTTGAATTCGCCGCGGCTGACGGAGACGTAGCGGTCGTTGCCGCCGATCTCGACCTGCGGGCCGTCGCTCACCGCGCGGCCGTGTTCGTCGACACGCACCACCATCGTCGCCTTGCGCCCGGTGTGGCAGATCGTCTTGATCTCGACGAGGTTGTCGGCCCACGCCAGCAGGTACTGGCTGCCTTCGAACAGCTCGCCGCGGAAATCGGTGCGCAGGCCGTAGGCGAGCACGGGGATGTTCTCCCGGTCGACGATCTCCCCCAGCTGCCACACCTGCGCTTTCGCGAGAAACTGCGCTTCGTCGACGAGCACGCAGTGCAGCGGCCCGTTCGCGGCGATGTCGGCGCGCACCAGCGCGAGCAGGTCGTCGTCACGGCCGAAGATCGTGCCGCGCGCCGCGAGCCCGATGCGCGACGCGACCTGGCCCTCGCCGTAGCGGTCGTCCAGCTTCGGCGTCAGGATCAGCGTGCGCATGCCGCGCTCGCGGTAGTTGTACGCGCTCTGCAGCAGCGTCGTGGTCTTCCCGGCATTCATCGCCGAGTAGTAGAAGTAGAGCTTGGCCAAGGTTCCGGATCCGCGGAGGCGAGGCGGCATTATCGCCGCCGCCGCCCGTGGTGTCCGGACGGCCGGCTCAGTCGCCCGCGTCGGGAACGCGATCGACGGCCTCGATGGCGCCGACGTCGACCTGTCCGCGGCCGTAGCCGTGGCCCTGCGCGTCCTGCCACGCGTAGTACCCGTCGGGCGTCCAGTAGCGGTCGGCCATGAAGGCGCTGGCGTCGACGCCGCGGAAGCGTCCGCCGACGAGGATGTTCACGGTGCGCGCGCCGACCGAATGCGCGCGGCTCTCGCGGAAACCGCGACGCGCGCGCTGCATCAGCACGTCGAGCCGCGGCCGCGCCGCGTCGTCGCCGTATTCGGCGAGATAGGCCCCACCCCGCGCCAGCGCGTCCCGGCGCGTGGCTTCGTCCAGCGCCGCCCAGTACGCCTCGCGCTTCGCGATCGGCAGCGGGTAGCCCCGTTCGCCGGCGAGGTCCATCCAGATGTAGCCGAGGGCGCGGTCCTGCGTCACGCCGCGGCCGGTCCAGTACATCTCGCCGAGGATGGCCTGCGACGCCTTGTCGGCATGTCGCGCGGCGACGGTCAGGTCCGCCACCGCGCCGGCGAGGTCGCCGCGGTCGAGCTTGTCGAGCGCCTGCAGCCGATAGGAAATGTCCGGGTGCGTCGCCAGAAAGCGGTCGGACTGCACGATCCGCGCTTCGGTTTCGTTCGACGGCGTCGGGGCGAACAACGACGCGTCGGCGACACACGGCGACACGGACAGCAGCAGGGCGGGAATCCAGCGCATGACGGCTTCTCCTGTTGTATTACACACGTAATAACTGATCTATTACGCCTGTAAAACAACAGTGTCAACCCCGGAGCCGCGTGCGTGCATCGCCGCGCGCGGACGTCACCCGCCTGCGTTCGCGTCAGTCGGACGCCGGTTCGTCCGCGTCGGTGAGCACTTCGCCGACGCTGACGTCGCCTTCCGGCGGCTTCTTCCAGTCGTAGTCCTGCCAGTGCCAGTACTGCTCGGGCTTCCAGAACTTGTCCTGGTAGAACGTCGATCCGCGGATCTGGCGCATGCCGCCCGGCGTCGGGATCATGATCGTGAGGTTGCCGACCGACCCGACGCGGCTGCCGGTGAGGTTGCGACGTTCCCGCTTCAGCAGGCGCTCGAGCCGGGGCTTCGCCGCCGGGTCGCCGAACTCGTCGTACATCGGCCGGCCGAGTTCCACCGCCCGCGCTCGTTCCGCGTCGTCGAGCGCCGCCCAGTACTGTTCGCGCTTCGCGATCAGCACCGGATAGCCGCGCTCGGCGGCGATGTCCATCCATGCGTAGCCGACCGCGCGGTCGGGGGCCACGCCTTCGCCCTTCCAGTACATCTCGCCGAGCATGCCCTGCGACGGCTTGTCGCCGAAGCGCGCCGCATGCCGGAAATCCTCCAGCGCGCGCGGCCACTGGCCCTGCGCATGGCGTTCGAGGCCCGAGAGGCGGTATTTCAGGTCGGGGTGCGCCGCGAGGAACGACTCCGACATCATCAGTTCGCGTTCCAGCGGCCGACGGTTCGGGTCGGTCGAGTCCTGGCCGAACGCGGGCGAGGCGGCGAGCACGGCGAGCAGCGCGAAGGCGCGGAAACGAATCATCGGCGCGTTCCTCGTGGGGTGTGCGGCGACTCTAGGCGCCGCCGCGACGCGACCGCATCGCCCGTCAGTCATGCCGGGCGATCGAACCCCAGCAGTGCGATCGCGTCGCGCCATCCGGTGTCCCCGGGCGCGTGCACCGCCAGCCGGCGGCCGTCCCGCGGGTGCGTGAACGCGAGCCGCTCGGCGTGCAGCAGCATCCGGTGCACGCCGCGCATCCGGAACGCGAGGTTGTGGCGGCCGTCGCCGTGGCTGGTGTCGCCGACGAGGTGGTGGTGGAGGTGCTTCAGGTGCCGCCGGATCTGCCGGAAGCGACCCGTCAGCGGCGAGCAGCGCAGCAGCGCGTAGCGCGACGTCGGGTGCTGCGCGCTGGGCCAGTCGACTTCGGTAGTGGCCAGCGTCGCGTAGCGCGTCCGCGCCGGCTTCTTCACCGGCTTGCCGGGGCCGCCGTCCAGCGGGTGGTCGATCACCCCTTCGGCCGGCTCGGGCCAGCCGCGGCAGACCGCGAGGTAGTCCTTCCCGAAGCCGCCGTCCATCAGCTGCTTCCCCAGCGCCGAAGCGGTGTCGCGGTCGAACGCCAGCAGCAGGCAGCCGCTCGTCGCGCGGTCGAGCCGGTGCACGAGGAAGATCGG
>CBIHMN010000199.1:0-4713 GCA_966211005.1 uncultured Arenimonas sp. | reverse complement strand
GCGACGACGCGGTTGTCGTCGCGCAGCGTGGCCGCCTGCGACAGGTTGAACTCGCGCTCGGCCATGCGCTTCGCGCGCGGTTCGGCGTAGTCGTCGCCGGTACGGGCCGCGCCGTTCACCGACGCCAGCCGGGCGCGCACCATCGGGAACAGCACCGGCTCGCCGACGCCCTGCGCCTGCAGGAAATCCCGCACCGGCTGCACCTGGTCGGGCTGCACGTTGACGATGAACCGGTTCGGCGCGTCGGCCGGCATCGCGTCGCGCCAGCGATCGAGCAGATCGGTGCGGACGAACGACAGCAGCAGCAGCGCCATCAGGCCGAGCCCGAGCGCCGACACCTGGGCGATGCTCGCGCCGGCACGCCGGCTGACGTTGGCGAGGCCGTAGCGCCACGGCCCGCGCAGGCGCGCGCGCACGCGCCGCAGGAGCGCGATCAGCCCCCACGCGAGCCCGGCGAGCGCCGCCAGCGTCGCCACGATGCCGACCAGCATCGACAGACCGAGCGTCGCCGACCCGGCCTTCCACCACAGCAGTCCGCCGAGCCCGCCGAGCCCGAGCAGCGCGACCAGCCACGCGGCGGGTTCGGCCGGATCGAGATCGCGGCGCAGTACGCGCAGCGCCGAAACGCGTCGCAACGCCAGGACAGGCGGCACGCCGAACGCCAGCAGCACGGTCATCCCGACCGCGAATCCCTCGGCCACCGGCGCCCAGCCGGCCCCGGGGATCGAGAGTTTCAATGCCTCCTCGAGCCAGCCGGCGACCGCCCATTGCAGGCCGAACGCCGCGGCGATACCGATCGCGCTGCCGGCGAGGCCGAGCAGCAGCAGTTCGCCGGCGTGGATCCCCACCAGCGTCGCCTGGCTCGCGCCGAGGCAGCGCATCACGGCCGCGCCCGACAGGTGGCGCGCACTGTGCCGGCGGGCGGCCATCGCCACCGCGACGGCCGCCAGCACCACGGAGACCAGCGCCGCGAGACCGAGGAAGCGCCCGGCGCGGTCGAGCGCACGGCGGATTTCGGGGCGCGCGTCGGCCGCCGTCTCGAGCCGCTGGCCGCGATCGAGCTGTGCGCGGGCGACGTCATTGAACGCTTCCACGGCCGCCGGGTCGCCGGCGACGACCAGCCGGTAGGCGATGCGGCTGCCTTCCTGCACGAGCCCGGTCACCGGCACGTCGGCGAGATTGAGGAACACGCGCGGCGCGGTGTTGAAGTAGTCGAGCGCGGCGTCCGGTTCCTGCACGACCAGCGCGGCGAGGCGGAACTCGGCGTCGCCGATGCCGATCGTGTCGCCGACACGCGCGCCCAGCGTGTCGGCGCCGCTGCGGCCGAGCCACACCTCGCCACGGGCCGGGATGCCGGACGCGGGTACTTCCGCGCCGCTCGCGGGGTCGAGCAGCACGAACGCCCCGCGCAGCGGGAACCCTTCGCCGATCGCACGCAGCTCGCCCAGCCGCAGCGCCTCGCCGGTGCGCACCATCGTCGGGAACGCCAGCGTGTCGGTGCGCCGCAGCCCCGGCGCATCCGCCGCGTCGCGCACCGCGCCGGTGATCGGGGCATCGGCGCGCAGCACGCTGTCGCCGCCGAGCAGCTTGTTGGACTCGAGCGAGAGCGCGCGCTCGGCGCGATCGGTCACGAACGACACCGACGCCACCGCCATCACCGCCAGCACGATCGACGCCAGCAGGATACGGACGTCGCCGGCGGCCAGGTCGCGGCGCAGCTGGCGCCACGCCAGCGGCAGCCAGTTCACGCCGACACCAGCCGGCCGGCGTCGAGGCGCAACACGCGATCGCAGCGCGCGGCCAGCCGCTCGTCGTGCGTCACCAGCACGAGCGTCGTGCCGGCCTCGCGATTCAGGCGGAACAGCAGGTCGACGATCGCCTGCCCGGTCTGCGTGTCGAGGTTGCCGGTGGGTTCGTCGGCGAACAGCACGGCGGGACGCGTGACGAACGCGCGTGCGAGCGCGACGCGCTGCTGCTCGCCGCCCGACAGCTGCCGCGGGTAGTGGGCGAGCCGCTCGCCGAGACCGACCTGGGCCAGGATCGCGCGCGCCGGTCCCTCGGCATCGGCGTCGCCGCGCAGCTCCAGCGGCAGCATCACGTTCTCCAGCGCCGTCAGCGACGGCAGCAGCTGGAAGCTCTGGAACACGAAGCCGATCTTCTCGCCGCGGGCCTTCGCGCGCCCGTCCTCGTCGAGCGCCGACAGCGGCGCGCCGTCGAGGTGCACGCTGCCGTCGCTCGGCACGTCGAGGCCCGCCAGCAGCGACAGCAGCGTCGACTTGCCTGAACCGGAAGCCCCCACGATCGCGACCGCCTCCCCTTTCGCGATCGCGAACCCGACCCCATCCAGTATCGTCAGCTCGCCCGTCGGCAGCGGCACGCGCTTGCCAAGCGACTCGGCACTCAGGGCATCGGGGGCATGGGTCGGCGCGGTGTCGGCCATCGGCAGCTCGCATTCGGAGAGTGGAAGTGAAACATCGATATGAGGCGAACCGGCGTCCGGTTCAACTGAAGCAGGGCCCGGGCCTGTCGCCACTTGCGCTCCTGCTCGTGCTGCTGTGGGCGTTGGCGTCGCCGGCTTTCGCCGCCCCGGCCGCGCCGGCGCCCGCGCGCACCGTGCTGGTGCTCGGCGATTCGCTGTCGGCCGCCTACGGCATCGCGCCCGAACAAGGCTGGGTCGCGCTCACCGCGGCGAAGCTGCGGACCGAGCGGCCCGGTTGGCGGATCGTCAATGCCAGTGTCAGCGGCGAGACGACCGACGGCGGCGCCAGCCGCATCGCGGGCGAACTGGAACGCCACGACCCGGAGGTCGTCGTGATCGAACTCGGCGCCAATGACGGGCTGCGGGGCCTGGACCTGGCCCGCACGCGCGCCAACCTCGAGAAGATGGTCGTGGCCGCGAAGGCGAGCGGCGCCCGGGTGCTGCTGCTCGGCATGCGCATCCCGCCGAACTACGGCAGCCGTTACACGGAAGGCTTCGCCCGCGGGTTCACGGACGTGGCGGCCGAGCACGACGCGGCGCTGCTGCCGTTCCTGCTGGAGCCGATCGCGACCGATCGCGACGCGTTCCTGCCCGACAATCTGCACCCCGATGCCGACGCCCAGCCGGCGCTGCGCGACCACGTCTGGTCGGCGCTGGCGCCGCTGCTGGACTAGATCAGTCAGCGGCTGATCGCGGCGAGGCCGCGCAGCGAGGCGTGCTCATGCACGAACACGCCGTCGCTTTCCTGCGCGAGCAGCGCGACGGCCGCCGCGGCGACGTCGTCGGCGTCGATCGCGCGATAGCGTGCCAGCCGCCCCCGGATCAGCGGGTTCAGCCACGGCGCGGCGGCGCGCGCGAGCCGCTCCGCCGGCCGCGATTGCGTGCGGTCGCCGAGCAGCAGGCCCGGCCGCAGCACGTCGACACGCCGGAATCCGAGCGCCGCGATGCCGCGTTCGACCTCGCCCTTGACCCGCAGGTAGAAATTCCCCGACTGGGCGCTCGCCCCGACCGACGACACCAGCACCGCGTGGTCGGCGCCGAGTTCGCGCGCGAGTTTCGCGAGCCGCAGCACGAGGCCGCGATCGATCGCGACGAACGCCTCGCGACTGCCGGCGGCGCGCAGCGTGGTGCCGAGGCAGCACAGGTAGGCCGACACGGCCGGCGCGACGGCGCCGATCATCGCCTTCAGGTCGTCGTCCCGCGCCGGTTCGAAACCCGTTTCGATCGTCGTCAGTCGCGGATGCGTGTCGACCGGGCGACGCCGTCCCGGCGCCACCACCAGGGGGACCATCGCCGCCGGCGAGCAGCCGTGCCAGCACGCGGCCGCCCACCAGACCGGTCGCTCCGGCCAGCAGCACCGGCCCGGACGGGGTCATCCGCTCACGCCCATTCGGTGAGCCCTTCGCGCTCGTACAGCGTGCGGTACGACGGGCGCGCCTTCATGCGCTGCGCCAGCGCGTCGAGCTGCGGCCACCCGGTGGCCGGCCGCGGCATGTTGCGCGACCAGCGCATGAACATCGTCAGCAGGAAGTCGGCCGCGGTCGGCGACACCCCGAGCAGATAGGGGCCGCGCTTCTCGAGATGCGCCTCGATCCGGTCCCACACCGCCTCGATGCGTCGCCGCGCCTGTTCCTTCGCCGCCTCGACGCTGGCCTCGCCCGCCGCCTCGTGCGGATAGAACCAGACGCGGAACGCCGGGTGCAGCGTGTTCGCGAGATGCGCGATCCACTGGTAGTAGCGCGCGCGCTCGATGCTGCCGGGCGGCGGCGCGAGCGCGACCGACGGGTGCGCGTCGGCGAGGTGCAGCACCAGCGCCGCGGTTTCGGTGACGGGATCGGAATGCACCAGCAGCGTCGGCACGACGCCGGCCGGGTTGAGCGCGAGGTACGCCGGGAGCTTGTGCTCGCCGGCTTCCAGGTCCACGCGACGGAGTTCGTGCCTGGCGCCGGTTTCGATCAGCAGCCAGTGCACGACCAGGCTGGCGGCACCGGGGGCGTAATACAGCGTGTACATGCGCGGCTTCCCTGCGTGAGGACCGGCAGTATCGCCGGACGCGCGCGCACAAAAAAACCCCGGGCTCGCGCCCGGGGTTTTCGTCCGACCCGAAGGCCGGAAAGCCGTTACATCGGCTGCACTTCGTCGGCCTGCATGCCCTTCTGGCCCTTGACGAGCTTGAAGGTGACCTTCTGGCCTTCCTGCAGCGACTTGAAGCCGGTGCCCTGGATGGAACGGAA
>CBIHMN010000198.1:0-4728 GCA_966211005.1 uncultured Arenimonas sp. | reverse complement strand
CCGGTCGACGGCAGCGCGTGGATCAATCCGGGGTGCGGCGACCGCGTGGTGCGCGGCGCGTCCTGGGCCAGCACGCTCGATCGCGCGCGCTCGGCGTACCGTCAGCCGTCGCCGGTCGAAACGACGCACGCGCGACTCGGGTTCCGCGTCGTCCGCGACCTCTGAGCCGGGAACGGATTCAGCGCTTTCTTGCGCGCACCGCGCGGGCGCGGGTCGCCGCGGGCGGCGGGGTCGTCGTGCTCACGCCCAGCCCCTGCGACAGCGACTTCCACATGTCCATGTTGCGCTCGGCGAGCGAGTTGAGCAGCGACCAGGCGGCCGCCGGCTGCACGAGGTGGCCGAGCTGTCCGCGCAGCGTCTGCTGCTGTTCGAGGAAGAACTGCAGGCTGCGTTCGAGGAAGCTCGACATCGCGCCCTGCAGGGAATCGCCGCGGAAACGGATCACCTGGGTCAAAAGCTCGGTGCTGAAGATCGGCTGCCCGTGTTCCTCGTGCTCGGCGATGATCTGCATCAGCACCTGGCGGGTCAGGTCGGCGCCGGTGCGCGCGTCGCGGACGACGAACAGTTCGCGCTCGACGATCAGCTGGCGGACATCCTCGAGCGTGATGTAGCTGGAGATCTCGGTGTCGTAGAGCCGCCGGTTCGGATACTTCTTGATGATGCGCAGGGGCGTCATGGGGAGAACCGGAGCGGGCGCGGAAGGGATTCGCAGCATCCTCCCGGGCTGGCCGGCGCGCAACCGGCGCGCGCGTGGCGCGCCGGCATCACTCGCCGTCGTCGGCCGCCGTGGCGGCGGCCGCGCGACGCCGTGGAATGCGGGCCGGGTCGAACGCGTCCAGCGCCGCCCGCAACGCGCGCGCCGGCGGGAGGGCGGGGACGGCCGACGCCGGCTGCCCGAGGAACGCCCACGCGGCGCGCAGGGCGGGCAGCGGGTCGTCGTCGTCGACCGGCAGCGATCGCAGCGATTTCGAGAGCTTGGCGCCGGTCGCGTCCAGCGCCAGCGGCAGGTGCGCATAGCGCGGCGTCGGCAGGCCGAGGCGACGCTGCAGATGGATCTGTCGCGGCGTCGAATCGAGCAGGTCGGCCCCGCGGACCACCTCGTCGATGCGCTGGTCGGCATCGTCGACGACCACCGCGAGCTGGTACGCCCACAGCCCGTCGGCACGGCGCAGCACGACATCGCCGACGTCCCGCGCCAGCGACTGCGCGAAGGATCCCTGGATCGCGTCTTCGAAGCCGAGGTCCGCCTCCGGCATCCGGAGCCGCACCGCGGCCGGCCGCCGGGCGGCGGACGGCACGCAGCGGCGGTGGATGCCGCCGGTCGCCTGCAGGTCGGCGCGACTGCAGCGGCATTCGAACGCGTCGCCGCTCGCGAGCAGCCGTCGCAGCGCCGCGTCGTAGAGCGCGCCGCGGTCGCTCTGGCGCACCACCGGCCCGTCGGCGTCCAGGCCGAACGCCCGCAGGCTGGCCAGCTGCGCCCCGGCGGCGCCCGGCACTTCGCGCGGACGGTCCACGTCCTCCATGCGTACCAGCCATTCGCCGCCGCCGCGGCGCGCCATCATCCAGCTGCCCACGGCGGCGACCAGCGAGCCGAAATGCAGCGGACCGGTCGGCGAGGGCGCGAAACGGCCGCGGTGGGGAGTGTCCATGTCGACTTGAATTTAACCGGTGCCGGGTACATTGCACGGAGACGATGGCATCGCGCCGTCCCGAAGGATTTCCATGTTCAAGCGTATCGCGCTGTTTCTCGCCACCAACCTCGCGGTGATGGTGCTGCTGGGCGTCGTGCTCACGGTGCTGCAGCGCGTGTTCGGGGTCACGCTCGGCGATACCGGCACGCTGCTGGTGTTCGCCGCGGTGTTCGGCTTCGGCGGTGCGTTCATTTCGCTGGCGATTTCAAAGTGGGTCGCCAAGCGCGGCATGGCGCTGCGGATCATCACCGAGCCGCGTGGCGAGGGCGAGGCATGGCTGGTCGCCACCGTCCGCCGGCAGGCGGAGGCGGCGGGCATAAAGATGCCGGAAGTCGGCATCTTCGACGCGCCGGAGATCAACGCGTTCGCCACCGGCCCGAGCCGCAACAACTCGCTGGTGGCGGTCTCGACCGGATTGCTGCGGGCGATGAGTCGCGACGAGGCCGAGGCCGTGCTGGGCCACGAAGTCAGCCACGTCGCCAACGGCGACATGGTGACCATGGCGCTCATCCAGGGCGTGCTGAACACGTTCGTGATCTTCCTGGCGCGCATCGTCGGCCGTCTCGTCGACGCGTGGCTCAGCGGCAACCGCGACGGCGGCACCGGGCCGTTCTACTTCATCATCGTGCTGGCGCTGGACGTCGTCTTCGGGCTGTTCGCGTCGATGATCGCGATGTGGTTCAGCCGCTGGCGCGAATTCCGCGCCGACCGCGGTGGCGCGCAGCTCGCCGGGCGCCCGAAGATGATCGCCGCGCTGCAGCGGCTGTCGCAGACGTATGGCGCGACCACGTTGCCGACGGAGGTGCGGGCGTTCGGGATCTCGGGCCATGTCGGCCGCGGGCTGAAGCGGCTGTTCATGAGCCACCCGCCGCTCGAGGAACGCATCGCCGCGCTGCAGAACGCCCCCGTCGACAACACCTCGGCCGTCGTTCGCGGCTGAAGCCGCTCCTACGAGCCGCTCCTGCGAGCCGCTCCTACCCGAAGTCGTAGTTCATCTGCGGGCCGGCGGCGGCGAGGAAGTTGCCCTCGACGAAGTCCATGCCCATCGCGAACAGCGCGCTCATCGTGGTCGCGTCGCTGACGAATTCGGCGACGGTCAGCTTGCCGGCCGCGTGGGCCTTTTCGACGATCTCGCGCACCTGCTTCTGCACTTCGGCGTTCTTCGCGACGTCCTGGATGAAGCTGCGGTCGATCTTCAGGATCGACGGGTCGAAATGCGTGAGCATCTGGAACGAGTTCAGCCCGGTGCCGAACTGTTCGAGCGCGACGCGGCAGCCGATTTTCGCGACCGCCTGCTGGAACGACTGCACCGCGCGCAGGTGCGTGAACACTTTCGACTCGGGGATCTGCAGCACCAGTCGCTCGCCGGGGATGCCGCTGGCCTTCACCTGCTCGGCGATGTGGTTCTCGAGGCCGCCTTCGACCAGCGAGGCCGGGGTGATCTTCACGAAGAGGTTGGTGTGCCGGCCCGCCTTCTGCCGCTCGGCGATTTCCTTCACTGCGCGCGCGATCACCCAGCGGTCGATGTCGTCGAGCAGGCCGTGTTCCTCGGCGATCGCGAGATAGGTCATCGGCGGGATGATTTCGCCGCCGGGGCCCTTCATCCGCAGGTAGACGTCGTAGTTCTCTTCCTCGGCGCCGGTGAGGCTGATGATCGGCTGGTAGTGCAGCACGAACTGGTCGCCGTCGAGCGCCTCGCGGATGCGCTGCACCCACGCCTGGATGCGCTCTTCCTCGGCGCGGTCGCGCGCCGCCGGGTCGAAGATCTCGATGCGGTTGCCGCCCATGCCGGCGCTGGACGCCAGGCACTGGCTGGCCTTGCCCGTGACCTGCGAGACGCTGGCGATCTTCTCGCCGATCTGCACGCCGCCGACGCTGACGCCCAGGTTCACCGACCGCTCGCCGATCTCGAGGATGTGGCCATGGAACGCGTCGCGGATCCGCTCGGCCTGCGCCTGGCTGCGCTTGTGGTCGTGCGCCATGCACAGCACCGCGAAGCTGTGGTCGCTCATCCGCGCCGCCAGCGTGTCGGGGTCGAGCGCCGAGGTGATGCGCTCGGCGATGCCCTTCACCAGTTCGTCGGCATGGGCCAGGCCGATCTCGGCGAGCAGGTTCTCGTAATGGTCGGGTTCCAGCAGCAGGAACGCCTGCTGTCCCTGGCCTTCGGCGGCGCGCGCGACGGCGGCCTCGACCTCGGTCATGAAATGCTGGCGGTTGTACATGCCGGTCAGCGCGTCGCGCTGCCGCAGCGTATCCAGCTCCTTGACCATGTCCGGGTCGACCGCCTGCTGGCGGAAGACGATCTGCAGGCAGGCCTCGCCCTCGTAGGTGGCCTGCGCGAATTCCATCACCGCGTCGAAACTGCTGCCGTCGGCGCGCTGCGCCTGCAGTTCCAGCTGCTTCGGCGGTGCTTCGCCCTTGCCGAGGCGCTTGAGCAGCTGCTTGAACGAATCGGAATTGTCGGGCGAGATCAGGTCGAGCACCGACACGCCCTCGATGTCCTCGAACGACTCGAACCCGAACATCTCCAGATAGGCGTCGTTCGCGCGGATGTGCATGCCCTCGTGCACGTACGCGATCGGGTCGCGCGAGGAGGCGATCAGCGAGTCGCAGCGCCGTTCGGTTTCGCGCAGCGCGGCCTCGAGGTGGCGCAGTCCGCGACGCGCCTGCAGCCCGCCGAACTCGGCGCGGACCACGGCCTGCACGTGCTCGGGCTTCTGCCTCAGCGCGATGTCGCGGATGCCGAGCGAGAGCGCGCTCAGCGCGATCTTCTCGTCGAGCACGGTGCTCGCGACCACCACGGGAATGTCCTTGCCGGTCGCGATCACGCGCTCGACGACATGGGCGATCGGGATGTATTTCGCGTCGAACGCGGCGAGTACCAGGTCGATGCTCTGCGAGCCGAGGATGCTGGCGAGGTCATCCTCGCTTTCGGGCCGGTGCGGACGCACCGCCATGCCTCCGTTGCGCAGATGGCTGATGAGCTGCTCGGCGTCCTCGAGCCGGTCTTCCACCAGGAGCAGTCGGATCACGGCGT
>CBIHMN010000197.1:0-4730 GCA_966211005.1 uncultured Arenimonas sp. | reverse complement strand
GTGCCGACCTGCTGTTCCGCGACCCGGCGACGCTCGGGGGCCTGCAGCGGCTGCAGCGCGCGCGCGTGGAAGCGACGCTGGGCGACGCCGCCGCGGCGCTGCGCGCCGCGCTGCCGACACGCGCGCTGCTCGCCGCGTGGCTGGCCGGCCTCGCGCTCGTCGCGTGGTCGCTCGCGTGGCCGGCCCACAGCGGGGTGCCGGCGCGCGCCGTGCCGCCCGACCACGTCGTCGCCGACGCGACGCACACCGCCGTCACCGCCGCGACGCTCACGGTCGCCCCGCCGGCCTACACCGGGCTCGCGGCGACGACACGGCCGGAACTGTCGGCGCGCGTGCCCGCCGGATCGACGCTGCGCTGGTCGCTGGCGCTGCAGCCGCAGCCACGCGCGGTGGAACTGCGGTTCCACGACGATCGCCGCGTGCCGCTCGCGCGCGACGGCGACCGCTGGGTCGGCGAGACGGCGCTGGAGCGTTCGGGCCTGTACCGGATCGTCGTCGTCGACGGCCTGCCGCTCGCCGACGGCACGCGCCACCGGCTCGACGCGCTGCCCGATGCGCCGCCGCGGATCCGCATCGTCGCGCCGGACCGCAGCCTGACGCTGCGTGCGAACGGCCAGCGGACCTGGGCGCTCTCGTTCGAGGCGAGCGACGATCATGGGCTCGCCGGTGCGCGCTGGATCGTGACGCTCGCGCAGGGCAGCGGCGAACAGGTCGCCGTGAGTACGCGCACGCTCGCCGCGCGCGGCGACGGCGACGCGCGCGCGAAGCGCTACGCGACGACGCTCGATCTCGGCTCGCTCGGTCTCGCGCAGGGCGACGACCTGATCGTGCGCCTCGAAGTGGACGACACGCGCGCGCCGGCGCCGCAGCGCACGCGCAGCGCGAGCGTGATCCTGCGCTGGCCGCCGCCGGCCAGCACCGAATCGACCGGCATGGAAGGCCTCGTCAAGCGTGCGCTGCCGGCGTATTTCCGCAGCCAGCGGCAGATCATCATCGACACCGAAGCGCTGGTCGCGGAGCGCGGCTCGCTCGCGGCCGACCGCTTCGAGGCGAAGTCCGACGCGATCGGTGTCGACCAGCGGATCCTGCGCATGCGCTACGGCGAATTCCTCGGCGAGGAGAACGCCGACCAGCCCGACGCCGCCGGCGCCGACGGCCACGACGAGCACGCCGACGCGCCGCCCGAAGGCTTCGGCGCGGCGATCGACGTGCTGGAGAGCTACGGCCACACGCACGACGACGCCGAGGCCGCGACGCTGCTCGACCCGCAGACGCGCGCGCTGCTCAAGCGCGCGCTCGACGCGATGTGGCAGTCGGAACGCGAGCTGCGCACCGCGCGGCCGGAGGCGGCGCTGCCGCACCAGTTCCGTGCGCTGGCGGCGATCAAGCAGGTGCAGCAGGCGACGCGGATCTATCTCGCGCGCGTCGGGCTGGAACTGCCGCCGATCGACGAGGCGCGGCGCATGACCGGCGTGCGCGACGGCCTCGCCGACCGGCGATCCGGCCTGCGGGCGGCCGACAGCGACACGCCGCCGGCGCTGCCGCTGTGGCGTGCGCTCGGCGACGACGCGACGGACGCGGTCGAGCCGGCGGTACTGGACGCGTTCGCCGCGTGGCTGCGCGACCACGAGTCCGCCGTCGACGACGCGCTCGGGCTGGTCGCCGCGCTCGACGCGGTGCGGGCGGCGCCCGATTGCGACGACTGCCGCGCAAGCCTGCGCGCGAAGCTGTGGCCGCTGCTGCCGGGCGCGACGCCGGCGCCGCTCGGTCGGGCGCGGGCCGATGCCGAAGGCGCGGCCTATCTGCAGGCGCTGACGCACGGAGACGACGAATGAGCCCCACGCCGCTGCTGCTCGCGCTCGCGGCGGTCACCGTCGTGGTCGCGGTCCGCCAGGCCGTGCGGTCTCGACGCCGTGGCGATGCGGCGTGGCGGCTCGTCGTGCTGGTGGCCGGGCAGTTCGCACTCGCGGCGCTACTCGCGATGTTCCTGTTCCCGCCGGCGCGCGGCGTCTCGGACGGCACGCTGGTGGTGCTGACCGCCGACTCGCCGCGGCCGCCGGCCGGCGCCGGCGCGGACCACGTCGCGCTGCCGGAGGCGCCGACGCATCCAGGCATCGCGCGCGTGCCCGATCTCGGCACGGCGCTGCGGCGACAGCCCGGGACGCGGGCGATCCGCGTCGTCGGCGCCGGGCTGCCGGCACGCGACCGCGATGCCGCGCTCGGGGTGCGCGTCGTGTTCGAACCGGCGCCGCTGCCGGCCGGCGTCGCCGCGCTGCATGCACCGGTGCGCGTGGGCGCCGGGCGCCGGTTCACCGTCACCGGGCGCGTCCACGGTGCCGCCGACGCGCGGATGGAACTGCTCGATCCGGCCGGCCGCCGGGTGGCGCGCGTGCCGGTCGCGGCCGATGGCGGCTTCGCGGTGTCGGCGATCGCCGGCCCGGCAGGCTCCGCGACGTGGACCCTGCGCCACCGCGACGCGGCCGACGCGGTGGCCGGGACGATCGGCCTGCCGGTCGAGGTCGTTCCCGGCGCGCCGCTGCGCATCCTCGCGCTGGCCGGCGGCATCCGGCCGGAACAGAAATACCTCGCTCGCTGGGCACTCGACGCCGGACTGTCGCTGCAGGCGCGCGCGAACGTCGGCGGCGGCGTCGACATCGGTGGCGCCGTGCCGCCGCTGTCGCCCGACGGATTGCGCGAAGTCGACGGGGTGATCCTCGACGACCGGGCGTGGCGTTCGCTCGGCGCCGGCGGGCGTGCGGCGCTGCTCGACGCGGTGCGCGACGGCGTCGGCGTGCTGGTGCGGCTGACCGGCGACCCCGGCGCCGCCGATCGCGAGGCGTGGGCCGCGTGGGGCTTCACGGTCGCGCGCGCCGATATCGCCCGCGACGTCACGCTGGCGGAGGCGGCGATCGCCGACGCGTCCCCGGTGGCGGGCGAAGGCGGCGACGCGGCGGCCGCGTCCGGGGCATCCGTGGACGCCGCGGCCGTACGGCACGCACCGGTCACGCTGTCGCGTCGCGCGGTCGCGATCACCGCCGCCGATGGTGCGCCGCTGCTGCGCGACGCCGAAGGCACGGCGCTCGCGGTCTGGCGCGCCGAAGGCCGCGGCCGGATCGCGGTGTGGAACCTGTCGGACACGTTCCGTCTTCAGCTCGCGGGCCGCCGCGCGGCGTACGGCAGCCTGTGGGCGGAAGCGACCGGCACGCTGGCGCGCGCACGCGACGACGCCGCGAGCGACACGATGCCGCGCGACGCGCGCGTCGGCGCTCGCGTCGCGCTGTGCGGCCTCGGCGACACGGCGACGCTCGTCGCGCCGGACGGCAGCGTCGTCGCGCTGCGCGTCGATCCGGCCACCGGCGAGGCGGCCTGCGCCGCCGCATGGCCGACCGCCGCGGGCTGGCATGCGCTGCACGACGGCGATCGCGTGGCCCGCTTTCCCGTCCGCGCCATGGACGAGGCGCCCGGCCTGGTGCGCGCGGCGATGCGCGACGCGACCCTCGCCCTGGCCGCGCGCGCGGGCGTCGCCGACCGGCCGGCCGGCGCCGCGCCCACGCATCCGGGACCGCGCTGGCCGTGGCTGCTCGCGTGGCTGGCCGTGGCGGCGGGGCTGTGGTGGCTGGAGCGTTCGCGCGCGGGGGCGGAACGGCGAACGGCGTTCGACGCGGATCACGCGGATCAACGCGGATAAGGCCAAAGCTTCCGGAAGAAAAGAATGCTCTTGCTCTCTCCGCGTCGATCCGCGTGATCCGCGTCGAAAAAAATCGCCTGCCCTACGCCTCCGGCTCCGACGCAGCCAGTTCTGCCGCCAGTTCCGGCGAGACGCCGGGAATCTTCGCCCAGTCGATGCGGTCGATCTGCTCCGGCGGCAGGAAGCGCCGGGCGTATTCGAGATAGACACGCTCGCGCAGGAACACGTCGAACAGGTCGGGGTCGACGTGGTGCTCCAGCTTCATCCGGCCGAGGATCGTCAGAGATTCCGTCAGCGTCTTGCCGCTCTTGTAGGGACGGTCGCTGGCGGTGAGCGCCTCGAAGATGTCGGCGATGCCCATCACCCGCGCCTGCACGCTCATCTGTTCGCGCGTCAGGCCTTTGGGATAGCCCTTGCCGTCCATCCGTTCGTGGTGGCCACCGGCGTATTCCGGCACGTTGCGCAGATGCGCGGGCCACGGCAGCGCTTCCAGCATCCGGATGGTCATCACGATGTGGTGGTTGATGATGTCGCGCTCGCGCGCGGTGAGCGTGCCGCGGCGGATGCCGAGGTTCTCCAGCTCGTCCGCCGACAGGAACGGCTGCAGCGTGCCGTCCGGCGCGCGCCACGTGTCGCCGGCGATGCGCTGCAGCTCGGCGATCTTCTCGTCGCTCATGAACTCGCCGCCGGTGTTCGCCGCGCGCACCGCCTCGCGGTCGGAGTGCAGCCGCGCGACGCGCGCCGCGTAGCCGTCCGCGTCGAGCTCGCCGCGCAGGTGCGCGATCTCGGCGTCGCGCAGCCGCACCTCGAAACGCGTGTCGAGCAGCTCGATGCGATCGAACAGCGTCTGCAGCTTCGTCGCCTTGTCGACCACATGCACCGGCGTGGTGATCTTGCCGCAGTCGTGCAGCAGCCCGGCGATCTTCAGTTCGTAGCGGTCGGCCTCGCTCATCGTGAAATCGGCCAGCGGCCCGACGCGCGTGCGCGCCACCGCGTCGGCGAGCAGCGTGGTCAGTGCCGGCACGCGTTCGCAGTGGCCGCC
>CBIHMN010000196.1:0-4732 GCA_966211005.1 uncultured Arenimonas sp. | reverse complement strand
GGCTCTTCCTGGCACCAGACCACTTCCTTGGCCGCCGCGAAACGCTTCAGTTCGGCGGCGAGCGCGGCGCGCGGGAACGGGTAGAGCTGCTCGATGCGCACCAGCGCGACGTCGTCGAGCTTCTTCGCCTCGAGGGCTTCGAGCAGGTCCCAGTAGACCTTGCCGCCGCAGACGACCACGCGCCGCGCCTTCTTCGGCGCCTTGCAGGCGGTGTCCGGAATCAGGTCGAGGAACGTGCCCGTGGCCAGGTCGTCGAGCGTGGACACCGACAGCTTGTGGCGCAGCATCGACTTGGGCGTCATCACGATCAGCGGCTTGCGCGTGCCGCGCAGCATCTGCCGACGCAGCATGTGGAACATCTGCGCCGGCGACGTCGGCGTGCAGACCTGCATGTTGTCGAGCGCGCACATCTGCAGGAAACGCTCCAGCCGCGCCGAGCTGTGTTCCGGGCCCTGGCCTTCGTAACCATGCGGAAGAAACAGCACGAGGCCACAGAGGCGGTCCCACTTCGATTCGCCGGAGGTGATGAACTGGTCGATGACGACCTGCGCGCCGTTCGCGAAATCGCCGAACTGGCCTTCCCAGATGTTCAGCGTGGTCGGCTCGGCGGTGGAATAGCCGTACTCGAAGGCCATCACCGCTTCCTCGCTGAGCAGCGAGTCGATGATCATCACGTGTTCGGGGTTGTCGGCGAGCGTGCGCAGCGGAATCCGCGACTCGCCGGTCTGCTGGTCGTGCAGCACCGCGTGACGGTGGAAGAACGTGCCGCGGCCGGCGTCCTGGCCGACGACGCGCAGCTTCATGCCTTCGTCGACGAGCGTGGCGTACGCGAGGTTCTCGGCGAAGCCCCAGTCCATCGGGATCTCGCCGGCAGCCATCCGGCGCCGGTCCTCGTAGATCTTCGCGACGCGCGGATGCAGCGTGGTGCCGTCGGGCAGCGTGTTGATGCGCGTGGCCAGCGGATCGAGCCGCTCCCGCGCGACGCCGGTCGCGACCGCGTCCGACAGCGTGCCGTGCAGCCAGTGCGACCAGTCGACCGCATACGGGTCGGGGCCGACCTTCGCCAGCTCGGTGGTCACCTCGCCGCGGTCGAGCGTGTCCCGGTAGCCGTCCACGAGCGCCTTCGCGGCGGTGGCGTCGAGGACGCCTTCGGCCGCCAGCGTCTCGGCGTACAGCTCGCGCGTGGTCTTGCGGGCGCGGATGTTGCGGTACATCAGCGGCTGCGTGGCCGCCGGCTCGTCGGCCTCGTTGTGGCCGTGGCGGCGGTAGCAGACGAGGTCGAGCACGATGTCGCGACCGAATTCGCGGCGGTAGTCGAACGCGACCTGCGCGCAGAACGCGACCGCTTCCGGGTCGTCGCCGTTCACGTGCAGCACCGGGGCGCCGATGATCTTCGCCGGGTCGGTGCTGTAGAGCGTCGAACGGGCGTCGTCCGGGCGGCTGGTCGTGAAGCCGACCTGGTTGTTGACGACGATGTGCACCGTGCCGCCGACCGCGAAGCCGCGGGCCTGCGACATCTGGAACAGCTCCATCACGACGCCCTGGCCGGCGAACGCGGCGTCGCCGTGGATCACGATCGGCATCACCTGCTGCCGCGCCGCGTCCTCGCGGCGCATCTGCCGGGCGCGCACCGATCCGGCCACGACCGGCGCCACGATCTCGAGGTGCGAAGGATTGAACGCCAGCGCGAGGTGCACCGGTCCCCCGGGTGTCGCGACGTCGGCGCTGAAGCCCATGTGGTACTTCACGTCGCCGCTGTGCGCCGGGTCGTCGGTATGTTCGAACTTGCCTTCGAATTCCGCGAACAGCTTCAGCGGCGGCTTGCCGAGCGTGTTCACCAGCACGTTCAGGCGGCCGCGATGGGCCATGCCGATCACGACATCCCTGACGCCATGCTGCCCGCCGCGGCGGATCAGCACGTCCATCATCGGGATCAGCGAATCGCCGCCTTCCAGCGAGAACCGCTTCTGGCCGACGTATTTCGTGTGCAGGTACCGCTCCAGGCCCTCGGCGGCGGTCAGCCGCTCCAGCAGGCGGGTCTTCTCCGCCGCGTCGAAGCCGAACCGGCCGGCGGCGCCTTCCAGCCGCTTCTGCATCCAGCGACGCTGCGTCGCGTCGCTGATGTGCATGAACTCGGCGCCGATGCTGCCGCAGTACGTGGCCCGCAGCTTCGCGAGCAGTTCGCCCAGCGTGAAGCGCTCGCCCTCGAACCAGGTGTCCACCGCGAACTCGCGCGACAGGTCGGCGTCGGTGAGGCCGTGGAACGCGAGGTCCAGGTCGGGTGCGTCGGGGCGGCCCATCATCCCGAGCGGATCGAGCTTCGCGGCGAGGTGGCCCCGCGAGCGATAGGCCGTGACCAGCTTGCCCGCCAGCGTCTGGCCACGCGCCATGGATTCGTCGGCCGGGGCGCCACGGCCGCCGTCGCGTGCCGCGGCCTGCACGGCTGCCATCACCGCCGAATGCGGGACGTCGCCGGCCTCGCGGCCCCTGAAACCGTCGAACCAGCTTTTCCAGCTCGCGGGGACACTGTCGGGGTCGACCAGGTACTGCTCGTACAGGTCTTCGAGGTAGGCGGCGTTCCCGCCGGCGAACTGAGAGGTCTGCTTGAACTGCTTGATCAGACTGTCCACGACCCTGGCCTGGCCCGTTGGGGAACGGGTAAGTGATTGAAAGGAAGGAAAAGTAGGGCGCGTCGCCGGACAGGCGACAAGGCCGCCAAGTATACCCGCCGGTATGGGCGCACTGGAACCCGCGCCGCGTCGCGGCCCGCCGTCAGATGCCCAGCGCGCGCAGCTCGCTGCACGGCCGCGAGCGTTCCCAGACACGCCCGAAATGGTCGGTCAGCTGTCGCGTGCGCGCCGGCTGCGCCGGGCTCCAGTCGCCCTCGAAGCGACTGCCGAGCAGCCGGAAGAGGTAGCCGTCGCGGTCGTTGGCGACGAACGCGGACGGGTACTGGTGGTCGACCGGGTCGACCGGCGTGCGGAACACGAACACCGAACTCAGCCGCTGCGCCAGCGCCAGCAGCGGATGCCCGGCGCCGAGCACGGTCGCCGGCTCCTGCAGCAGCACGTGCACCCGGCCGGCGCGGCCGGACACCGCGTAGGCGCGCAGCGCGTCGACGACGTCCGGGTGGCCGTAGAGCGACGGCTCGAGGTCGCGCGTGTAGATCCACAGTTCGCGCCGCGCCGCCTGCACCAGCGCGACCGTCGCGGCGATCGCGGCCTGCACGCCGTCGATCTCGGCGACCGGCTGCGACGGGCCGCGCGGCGGGATGCCGTGTTCCGGCGGTCGCATCGGCTCGATCGCGCGGCGCATCGCCTGGTGTTCGATGCCGGCTTCCATGAAGCGCGGACCCTCGGGGCTGAAGCCGTGGCGCGCGTAGAACGATTCGGCGCTGACCTGCGCGTTGAGCCGCACCTCGTCCCAGCCCTGCGCGCGCGCCGCGTCGACGAGCGCCACGAGCATCGCGTCGCCGACACCGCGCCCACGCCACTCGCGCAACACCGCCATGCGGCCGATCTTCCGTTCCGGTGTCAGGCGACCGGTGCCGATCGGGCGCCCGTCGGGATCCCGCGCGATCACGTGCCGGCAGTGCGGGTCGAGTTCGTCGTGCTCTTCGTCGAGCGGAACCTTCTGTTCGAGCACGAACACCGTTTCCCGGATCGCCAGCAGCTCGGCCTGGTCGGTCGCGAAATCGGCGGGTTCGACACGGAAATCCTGCGGGTTCATGGCATCACCGGCGGCGTGGCCTCTGCAGATGATAGTGGCCCTGCGCGACGAGGGCGTGCAGCGCGGCGCGGCCGTCGTCGTCGAGCGCGGCGACGTCGGCGGCGTCGAGCGAAGCCCCGGCGGCCAGCCGCTTCGCCGCGCCGACGCCCATCACGTACGCGAGCCCGCTGGCGTGGAGGCGGGCGCGGCGGCCTTCGCGCGCCCAGGCGTGGCGCGCATGCGGGTGGCGCAGCAGCCGGCCCCCGGCCGCGAGCGCCTTCGCGACGGCCGCCGGCGACGGCGGGCGGGCCGGACGGGGCAGATCGCCGGCCGCGCGGTACTGCGTGGCGAACCGGCCGAACCAGCGGCGCAGCGCCGCGTCGTCGAGGTCGCGCAGCGGCTGCAGCGCGGCGCGCACCCGCGCGAACGCGGCGTCGTCGATCTCGTGCGGATCGGCCGGCGGCTGCAGGTCGGGATCGGCGTAGCGCCGCTCTTCGGGCAGGGACGCCGCCAGTTCCTCGACGAAATCGAGCATCAGTTCCGACTGCGACGGCGCGCGCATCCCGATCGAGAACGTCAGGCACGCGTCCTCGGCGACGCCGTGGTGCGGCACGCCCGGCGGCAGGTAGAGCATGTCGCCGGGCTCAAGGACCCAGTCGTGGGTCGGCTTGAAGCGCTGGAGCAGCTTCAGCTCGACATCGTTGCGGAATGCCAGCGGCGGGTCGTCGGACGCATCGACCTGCCAGCGCCGGCGACCCTGCGCCTGCAGCAGGAACACGTCGTACTGGTCCACGTGCGCGCCGACCGAGCCGCCGGGCGCGGCGAAGGACACCATCACGTCGTCGATCCGCCAGCGCGGCAGGAAGTCGAACGCCTCCAGCACCTGCGCCACGTCCGCGTCCCACTTGTCCACGTCCTGCACCAGCAGCGTCCAGTCGTGGTGCGGCAGGGTGGGGACCAGGTCCTCGGGGAACGGGCCGTTGCGCAGCAGCCATCGGTCCGCGCCGCCCGCGCCGTCGCCACG
>CBIHMN010000195.1:0-4734 GCA_966211005.1 uncultured Arenimonas sp. | reverse complement strand
TGCCCAAGTACTGGATGCCGTGGCTCGTGGGCATGCCGGCCGAACAGAGCCGCGCCGCCTGCGCGCTGATCTTCGGCGGCGTGCTGGAGCGCTTCCCGAAGCTGAAGATCTGCCTCGCGCACGGCGGCGGCAGCTTTCCGTACACCATCGGGCGCATCGAGCACGGCTTCAACATGCGGCCGGACCTCGTCGCCACCGACAACCCGCACAATCCGCGCAAGTACTTCGACCGGCTGTATTTCGACAGCTGGGTCGCCGACGACCGCGCGCTGCGCTACCTGCTCGACACCGTCGGCGTGCCGCGGGTGATGCTGGGCACCGACTATCCGTTCCCGCTCGGCGAGCAGGTGCCGGGTGCGGGCATCGCCGCGCTCGGCCTGTCGGAAGACCAGCAGGCGCGGCTCTACCACGGCACCGCGCTGGAATGGCTCGGCCTGCCGCGATCGAGGTTCGAATGACGACGCAGGAAGCCACCGTCCTCGACGGCCGTGATCCGCTGCAGGGGTTCCGGGACCGCTTCCTGATCCCGCGCCACGACGGCGACGAGCAGGCGTATTTCTGCGGCAATTCGCTCGGGCTGCAGCCGCGCGCGGTCCGCGACGCGCTGCTGCAGGAACTCGACGACTGGGCGGCGCTCGGCGTCGAGGCGCATTTCCGCGGCCGCCATCCGTGGATGCCGTACCACGCCGAGCTGCGCGACGGGCTCGCGACGCTGGTCGGGGCGCAGCCGTCGGAAGTGGTCGCGATGAATTCGCTCACGGCCAACCTGCACCTGCTGATGGTGTCGTTCTACCGCCCGACGGCCGAGCGGCCGGCGATCCTGATCGAAGCCGGCGCGTTCCCGTCCGACCGCTACGGCGTGCAGTCGCAGGTGCGCTTCCACGGGTTCGATCCGGACACCGACGTGATCGAGCTCGCCGGCGACGAACCCGACGGCACGATCTCGATGCAGGCGATCGAGCGCGTGCTCGCCGAACACGGCCACCGCATCGCGCTGGTGCTGTGGCCGGGCGTGCAGTACCGCACCGGCCAGGCGTTCGACCTGGAGGCGATCACGCGGCTCGCGCACGCGCGCGGCTGCGTCGTCGGCTTCGACCTCGCGCACGCCGCCGGCAACCTGCCGCTGGCGCTGCACGACAGCGGCGCCGATTTCGCCGCCTGGTGCCACTACAAATACGTCAACGCCGGCCCCGGCGCCGTCGCCGGCGCGTTCGTGCACGAGCGCCACGCGCGCACCGACCGTCCCCGCTTCGCCGGCTGGTGGGGCCACGACCAGGCGACGCGCTTCCGGATGGGCCCGGAATTCGTGCCGACGCCCGGCGCCGACGGCTGGCAGCTGAGCAACCCGCCGATCCTCGCGCTCGCGCCGGTGCGCGTGTCGCTGGAGCTGTTCGCCGAGGCCGGCATGGACCGGCTGCGCGCGAAATCGCTGCAGCTCACCGGCTATCTGGAACGCCGCGTGCGCGAGGAACTGGCCGACACGCTGCAGATCGTCACGCCCCGAGAGCCCGAGCGCCGCGGCTGCCAGCTTTCGCTGCGCGTCGCCGGTGGCCGCGAACACGGCCGCGCGCTGTTCGAGTTCCTCGAGTCGCGCGGCGTGGTCGGCGACTGGCGCGAGCCGGACGTGATCCGCATCAGTCCCGTGCCGCTCTACAACCGCTTCGCCGACGTGGACCGCTTCGTCGACGAGACGCGCGCGTGGCGCGAAGGACGCGCCACCCGGTAGGCGCGCCTACGGGCGCGACCGCGGTGACCGCAGGTCGCGGCTGCAGCCGCTCCTGCCCGGGCCCCGTGTCAGGGCCCGGGCCGGTTCAGGGCGTGCAGCCCTGGGTGCTGGTCGGCCCGCCGAGCAGCTGCACCGCCTCGTTGCCGGTCCACGCGCCGGGCACGCCGCCGGCATAGATGCCGTCGAGCGTGATGTTCTCGATCGTGCCGCCGCCGAAGCGCCGCGACATCACGCCGATCGACTGCCGCACCGGGTTGCCGGGCCGCGCACAGAGCGGGCAGAAGCCGCTGAGCTGCTCCAGGTCCATCGTCGCCGACGCGCCCCCGAAGCCGGCGTGCTCGGCGGTCAGGAACCGCGGTACGCCGTAGCCGTCGTAGACGAAGGCCGCGTAGTACTCGTAGTCCGGCCACATCTGCACGCTGTAGCCGGTGCCGGAACGCGCCGGGTTGAACCAGTGCGAGCTCACGTCCAGCGGCGCGCCCGACAGCATCGGACAGCCGCGGCCCAGCGACGTCATCGCTTCCGAACCGGTCTCGCCGTCGAGCCGGTACGTGAACACGAAATCGTCCGTGCCCGTCGGCGTGATGGTCACGTCGCCGACGTCGGTGAGGTGGTTGGACGTGCCCTGCCACGCGGCGCGGTACAGCCCGCCGCGGAACACGCCGTCGCTGCCCGGCTTCGGGCCCTGCACCCAGTACCACGTCGCCGAGCCGTCCTGCAGGTACGTGTACCAGAGACCGGCCCAGTCGCCGCCGGCGGGGTACACGAAGATGCCGTGGCCGCTGCGCGCCGGGTTGAAGAAGCTGCCGAAACGCAGTGCCGGACCGGTGCCGGCGATGGTCGCGCGCACCGATGCCCACGCGGCGGTGCCGCCGGCATTGGCCAGCGTCACGTACCAGCGGCCGGGTTGCAGCGCCGCCCCGCTCACCACCAGCGTCTCGTTGCCGGTGGCTCCGGTGGCGGACGCGGTGGCCAGCGACCGCGCGGGCGCCACGTCGATCTGCGGGCTCGACGGTGTCGTCGCGCGAGCCAGATACAGGTCGACGTTCTGCGCGCTGTTCGTCGTGATCGTCAGCGAGGTCGCCCCCGCCGGCACGTCGACGAACATGCGGTCCTGCGCGGCGCCGACGGCCAGGCGCAGGCCCACCGGTTTCGCCGCGAGCCGGATCGCCGGCGACCGCGTCTCGTTCCGGTCGATCCGCACCGGGAACATGCCGCGGTCGGCCCCGCCACTGCGGACGCGGACGAACCCGACCCGCGCCTCGCCCGGCAGCAGGCCGACGTCGGCGAACGCGACACGGACCGGGAACGATGCGCCGCGGGGCAGCCCGCCCGGCCCGGTGGCGACGAACACGGTCGGGTCGGCCGGCGCCGTCAGCGGCACCACGAAGGCCTCGATCGTGCCGGTCTGCGCCGCCGCTTCGCGGTTGTGCAGCATCGCCCACCAGCGGACCGTGCCGGTGCCGGGGTGCGTGAGCGTCATTTCGCAGCGCTCGCGACCGACCGACATCGCCGCGGTGCAGCGGACTTCTTCCGGGTCGGCGACGCCGTCGCCGTCCGTGTCGACACCGAGGTAGAGATCGACGTCGCCACCGCCCTTCGCGTCGACCAGCAGCCGCGTCGTCTGCGCGACGCCGTCGGCCGGCGCCGGCAGCGTGTAGACCACGGACGACGTGCCCGCCGCGGCGAGGTCCCACGGCGACTCGGGCGATGCATCGACGCCGAGCGCGCGCGACCCGATCGTCGGCGCGACCAGCGCCGTCGCCTCGAACGTCGCCGCCGGCAGCGGTCGCAGGCCGGTCATCGCGACGTCGACGAAGCCGGCACCGCTCGCGGTCGCCTGGGCGATGTCCACCGCAGGCCGCAGTTCCACCACGAGCCGGCCGGCGGCACAGCGGCCGTCGGTCTCGCACAGGCGGTAGCGCACGAAGTCGGAGCCGCTGGTGTCGGCCTTGCGGACATAGCGGATGCGATCGTCCGCCGCGGTCGCGGTACCGCGGTCATCGACGGTCGCGGTGCCGCTGCCGGACTGCACGATCGCCAGCGAGCCGCCAGCGACCCGCGCCGGCGTGAACACGTCGTTCGCCAGCACTGCGATCAGCGACGCCGGCGCGTTCTCGCGCAGCACGACGCGGTCGTCCCGGGTCGCCAGCGGCGGCAGCGAGGCGTCGTCGTCGACGATCGTGCCGGTGGCGCTGCCGTCGGCGACGGTCGCCCCCGTGACGCCGGACACCGCGACGGTGAACGTCTCGTCCGTCTCGACCGCCGTGTCGCCGTTGATCGCGACCGCGAACACGTAGCTGCTCGCCCCGGCGGCGATCTGCTGGCCGGCGAGGCCGCGGGCGAGATAGTCGCTGCCGGCCTTGGCCGTACCGTCGGCCGTGGCGATCGCGAAGCTCACCGGCGACGGCGCCGGCTTCGACAGGCGCACGGTGAACGTGGCCTGGCGCGTGCCGCTGTCGCCCTCGTCGAGCGAAACATCGGCGATCGACAGCGACGGCGGCGGTTCCTGGTCGTCGTTGAGGATCGTCCCGGTCGCGGTGCCGCGCGCGACGACCGCACCGGTGACCGCGCTCACCGTCACGCCGAACGTTTCGTCGGCCTCGACCGCGGTGTCGCCGTTGACCGTCACCGCGAAGGTACGGCTGGACTCGCCGGCGGCGATGGTCTCGCCCGCGAGCGAGCGCGCGGCGTAGTCGGTGCCGGCGGTCGCGGTGCCGTTGGAGGTCGCGATCGAGTAGCGGACGGCGGCGGGCGCGGCCTGCGACAGCCGGACGGTGAACAGCGCCGTCTTCGAGCCGCCATCACCCTCGGCGAGCGCGACGTCGGCGACCGACAGCTGCAGCTGGTCGTCGTTGCGGATGGTGCCGACGATCGGCGCCGGCGCCAGCGTCGCGCCCTCGAGCTCCGTGATGCGCAGGCTGAAGGTTTCGTCCGTCTCGATCGTCGCGTCGCCGCGGACCAGCACTTCGACGCGCGCGCCGGGCTGCCCCGCCGGAATCTCGACC
>CBIHMN010000194.1:0-4738 GCA_966211005.1 uncultured Arenimonas sp. | reverse complement strand
TTACCGCTGGGCGCGCGGGCAGGTGCTGTTCCCGTACCTGCACTGGCGCGAGACCGACGCGCCCGGCCTCGTGCCCGCCGGCGAACCCGCGGCGCGGCTCGGTGAGATTCCCGTCGAGGCGCCGCAGTGGTCGGAGCTGCCCGAATACCGCGATTTCCTCGCGGCGTACCTGCACGAGACCGCGCGCGTGCGGATGGCCGGGGACGATGCCTTGCGTGCCGGCGACGTCCGCTGGCTGCGCGCTGAACTGGCGGCGGCGCGCGAGCTCGCTTCACCCGCGCTGCGGCTGGCACAGGCGACGCGGCTGGTGGAGACGCATGTCGCCGACAACGGCGCCGCCGGCATCGACGCGGTGTGGCCGGCGTATCTCGCGCTGTCGCCGCCGGCCGAGGCGCGCGGCCGCATCGAAGCGGCGATCGCCGAGGACCGCGCGAAGCGTGACGGCCACCGGATCGACACCTACCGCACCGTCGACGGCGTCGCGCTCGAACTCCACGTGCTGCCGCCCACCGCCGGCGGCGGCGACGGCACCGCGACGCCCGCGATGCTCTGGCTCCACGGCGGTTCCGGCACCGACGGCACGTGGTGGCATTGCCCGATCCTCTGCGAGGCCTTGCGCGCGAACGGCGTCGCCTTGCTCGCGGTCGAGCTGCGCACCGGCAGCCGCTTCGACAGCGGCCCGCTGGAAGCGCTCGACGACGCCGGCGTGGCCTGGCGCTGGGCCCGCGAACACGCGACCGCGCTGGGGGTGGACGCCGACCGCATCGGCGTGGCCGGCTTCTCGTCGGGCGCGACGCTGGCGCTGCTGCTCGCGACCCGCGGTGTCGACGCGGGCGATGACGACCCGCGCTATCCCGCGGCCGTGATCGCGATGGGCGGCTGCGCCGATCCGATCGGCCCCGAGGAAGACGGCTGGTTCCGCCGCCGCGTCGCCGAACGCGGCGCCCCCGCGGACTATTCGCCGATCGAGCGCGTAGGCGCCGGACAGCCGCCGCTGCTCGCGGTGCACGCCGGCGCCGACGAATACTGCAGCCACGCGCGCATGGAAGCGTTCGTCGCGCGCTACCGCGCGGCCGGCAACGACGCGACGCTGGAGACGGTGCCGGAGGTCGGGCATTTCTTCCCGTTCTACTACCCGCCGGGCGTGCAGCAGACCCGCGAGGCGGTGGCCGGCGCGCTGGGCGCGTGGGGGTGGAAGCGGGAGCCTTGACGGAGGCTACGGTTCGCCCGCGGCCTGCGGAACGACCAGTTCGTGGCGCGTCGACGTCAGACGCTCGTCGCCCACTCGACGCCGCCCGGCAGCCGCGCCGGCCCGAACACGAAGTGCAGCACGCGCCGCGGCAGCGCCGGGTCGCCCTTTGCGGACGCATGCACGACGAGCGGCCGCATCGCGACCGCGCCGCCGCGTTCGGGGATGCACGGCACGCGCTGCGCCGCGGTGAACGCCGCCGCGGCTGCGGCGGGCTTCCGCTCGTGATGCGAGCCGGGCACGATCTCGAGCGGTCCGGCAGCGGCAGCGTCGGGGTCGAGCTGCACGCGCACGGCGACCAGCTGTTCGAGCACCGCGACCGGCGGTTGCGCGTGCAGCATGCCCTCCTTCTCCCGCCAGCCGGTGTAACCCGGCGCCTCGACACGGCGCGCGACGGGAATGCCGAAGTCCTGGTGCGCGCCGACCGCCCATTGCGTGTCGGGCGTCTTCGCGAACAGCGTGCACTGCACGCAAACGGCACCGGGCGGCAGCAGCGGTACGAGTGCGGGATGTGCACGCAGCAGCGACGCGAGTTCGCGAATTTCAGGAATCGCGAGCAGATTGCGCGAGCCGGCGCCGTGGATGCCGGCCAGCAGCGCGATCGCCGCGTCGCATTCGGCGGTGCTCAGCAACGGCGCCAGGACCACTGCGCCGTCGCGGTCGAGCGCTTCCATGGTCACCGCGCGCAAAGGCGCCCGATGATCGACGCCGACGGCACCGGACCGAACAGCCGGCTGTCCGCGCTGTTCATGCGATTGTCCCCGAGCACGAAGACATGCCCGGGCGGCACGGTTTCCTCGAGAAACTCGTACGTCACGTCGCCGGGCGCGACATACGGCTCCGACAGCGGTCGCCCGTCGACGGTGACGGTGTCGCCCGCGAAGCGGATCGTCTCGCCGCCGACCGCGATGATCCTCTTGAGCCACGGCACCCGGGGGTCGTGCGGCGGCCAGAACACGACCACGTCGCCGCGCCGCGGTGCCGAGCGGACATCGGACCATGTGCACGCCAGCACGACGTCGCCGGGCTCATAGGCAGGCGCCATCGACGCGGATGGCGCCCGGTAGGGAATCACGCCGAACAGGCGGCCGCGCGGATCCCACGACGGCACCCCGGCGGGATTGACGACGTAGAACGCGACGACCAGCAGCGGCGCGATCCAGCCGAGGTGGATGAAGAACGTCCGGAGCCGCTTCACCGCGATGACTCCACCGGGAGAACGCGCGATCTTCGCACGCCTCGCCGAGGCGGCGCCGGCCCCAGGATCAACCGCAGGTCAGCTGCACCACCCGGCCCGTCGCCTGCTCGTACATGAAGTTCACGCGGTTCGGATTGAAGTCCATCGTCATCGGGCACGTCGTGCAGACGACGCGGAAGACGCGGCCTTCCGGCGCGGCCGGAACTGAGCGGTAGTCCTCGCCGAGGAGGTCGGCGTAGGTCGCCGCGCGGCAGGTATCGTCGCTCGCCGGCGGCAGCGCGGGGCCGCGCGGCGGGTCGACGACAGCGGGCGGCGGGGTGGCGCAGGCGGCGAGCAGAGCAAGCGCGGCGGCGGCAGGAGCGAGCGGGTGGATGCGCATGGGGGGTCCTCCGGTGGCGGAGGGAGTGTTGCGCCCCGCGCGTGACGACGAGGCAGCGGCCGGGTCAGGCCGTCCCCGACCAGAACAGGACCCCGACAAACGCGGCGGCGAACACGAGCGCCAGCGCGAGCTGCATCCGGTAGTGCAGCTGGATCCGCGTGCGCTCGATGTCGGGAAGCCGGTGGATGACTTCGATCGACCGGAAGCTCGCCAGCAGGATCACCATTCCGATCGGCCCGAACATGCTTCTGAACATGCCGAGTTCGGGATGGTTCGGATACGACGCCGAAATCGCGCTCCGCGCGACGAAGCAGAAGTAGAGGTGGTGCAGGAAGAAAGCCAGCAAGGCGATCAGGGGAACGAGATCGAACACGCGGTGGAACTCCCGGGCCGACACGTAGGCCTCGCGGCATAGCGTCGCACGCCGGTCGGCCCGTTGCCGGACCGCGCGTGCGAACCAGCGGAAGAACGCACGCGGGATCGAGCGATCGCGGCGGGGTCGGCCTGGTGCCCCTGCCCGGCGAACGTGCGCCCGGCGATCACGGATCCGGCGCCATCGCCGCGCGCCTCGCCCGCGCCTTCTCGTCGCCGAGCTGCACGGCTTTGTCGAGCCATGCACGCGTGGCCTGCAGGTCGCCGTCCTGTTCATGCATGAGCGCCGCATTCCAGGCGCCGATGGCGCTTCCCATGGCCGCCGCCCGTTCGAATGCGGCCAGCGCCGCCTCGGGACAGAGTCGGAACGCATCGTGCCCGACGCCGGCGCGCACCACGCCCTCGGCGAGCCCATCCGCGGCGAAGTCGTTCTCGAACTGCGCCAGCGAGCCCGGGACGAAGGCGACCATGACGTCATCGCCTTCGCGCAGGTGATACGGACCCGTCTTCCAGACCGAGTAGGCCTGGTGCGTCGTACGCATGCCACCCTCCGCCGTCAACCACAGGAAACCGTCCGTGCCGTCGACCGGGAAGCCGCCCAGCGCGGCCGACAACTGCCGCGCGAGCGTCTCGCCCTCGCCGCCCGGCAGGCGCGCGGTCCATGAGCCGATCAGGTGCACGCGCGTGTGATCGGTGCGCTGCTCCTCGACCAGCGCGGCCAGCTCGGCCACGGGAATGATCCGGTCCTGCGCGTCGTACATCCGCCACGGGCTGGTCTGCAGGCCGATCGTGTAGACGCCGGGGATGTCCAGGACTTCCAGATACGCGTAAACGAGCCCGGGCGCCGGGACGCAGCTGGAATCCGTGGTCTTGTCGCAGGAGGGGATCGACAGCGTCCCGCTCAGCGCGGAGGCGTCGCCGCAGGCCGAGGCCGGAGGGCTTGCGAGCGTGGCCACCGAGAGAGCGGCGGCAAGCATGGAGTTTTTCATTTGCGGATAGTGCCTCGGTAGCCGATGCCGCGCTGACGCGCCGATCAGGCCGCGTCGTCGACCGAGATCGTCAGCTTCTTGCCGATCGCGCGGAAGGCTTCGGCGAGCGTGTCGATCTTCGTCGCGTGGCGCAGGTCGACGATGCGCGTCACCGTCTGCGGCGACGCGTCGAGGGCGCGCGCGAGTTTCGCCGGCGTCGTGCCGGTCTTCAGCATCTCGTTGAGCAGCAGCACCTTGACCGCGTCGGGCAGCTACACGCTGCCGGTGGTCGCCGCGGCGATGGAGCGCGGCGCCAAGGCGCTTTACCTGTTCACGACCAAGGCGCCGGCGCAGGACCAGGTCGCCGAGCTTCTGTCGCTCCATCGCGCCGGCGAGTTCGGGGCTGCGCGCATGCACGTTCGACAGCGACACTTCCGGCGAAGCGCGGCAGGCGGTGTGGCGCCCGAAACCGCGTCATTCGACGCGCACGGCCACTCCGGTTCCGAGCGTCCTCCCGCTCCCGAGGCCGAACGCCGAATGGCGCGCCCGGTAGAGGCCACCTTCGACAGTTC
>CBIHMN010000193.1:0-4748 GCA_966211005.1 uncultured Arenimonas sp. | reverse complement strand
TACGCCGACCTGCTCGAATACCTGAGCGAGTTCGGCCTCGTGCTGCCGCCGCACGCCAAGGTGCGGCCGAAGGACTTCACCAGCCTGCTCAAGACCATCCGCGCGCGCCCCGATGCGCCGCTGCTGGAGACGGTGCTGCTGCGCTCGCAGAGTCTGGCGGTCTACTCGACCGACAGCGAAGGCGGCCATTTCGGCCTCGCGCTGCAGCATTACGGTCATTTCACGTCGCCGATCCGCCGCTACCCCGACCTGCTGCTGCACCGCGCGATCAAGCACGCGCTCGACATCGGCGACGACGGCTACACGTATTCGGAAGGCGAGATGGCGGCGCTGGCACTGCGCAGCTCCGAGCTGGAGCGGCGCGCCGACGAGGTGGAGCGCGAGGTCGACGAGCGCTACCGCAGCGCGTGGATGGAGAAGCACGTCGGCGACACGTTCGACGGCGTCATCAGCGGCGTCACCAACTTCGGCATCTTCGTCGAGCTGAAGGACTCCAAGGTGAACGGGCTGGTGCACGTGACGCAGCTGCCCCACGACTTCTACCACTTCGACCCGCTGCGCCGGTCGCTCACCGGCGAGCGCCAGGGCCTGAAGCTGCGCCTCGGCGACCCGGTGCGGGTGCTGGTGCTGAAGGCCAGCGTCGAGGACCGGCGGATCGATTTCAAGCTGGTGACCGGGGACGCCGCCGCGCGCCGACGCGCGTAGAAGCGGCCGCAGGAGCGGCCGCAGGAGCGGCCGTAGGAGCGGCTTCAGCCGCGATTCGATACATGACCAGCAAAGAACCATCGCGCCTGAAGGCGCTCCTACACGACGATGCGGACGGGGATTCGATGAGCAGGAAGGACCAGTGGATCGCCGGCATCAACGCCGTCGCGTCGGCGCTCGAGCACGACGTCGAGCACGTGCGCGAGGTGCTGCTCGAGGCCGGCGCGAAGAACCCGCGCATCACGGAGATCGAGGAAACGGCGCGGCGCCGCGACGTGTCGGTGCGCCGCGTGCCGCTGCAGTCGCTCGAAGGCATCGCCGGCGGGCTGCGCCACCAGGGTGCGATCGCGCGCTACGAGGCCGCGAAGCCGACCGACGAGAAGGAGCTGCCGGGGCTGGTCGAAGCGGCGGGCATGGCGGCATTCGTGCTGGTGCTCGACGGCGTGCAGGACCCGCACAACCTCGGTGCGTGCCTGCGCACCGCCGCGGCCGCCGGCGTCACCGCCGTCGTGATCCCCAAGGACAAGGCCGCGCCGATCAACGCGACGGTGCGCAAGACCTCCGCCGGCGCCGCCGACCGGCTGCCGGTCGTCAGCGTCACCAATCTCGCGCGCACGCTGCGCGAGCTGCAGAAGCTGGGCGTCTGGATCTACGGCCTCGACGGCACCGCGACCGCGACGATCCACGCCACCGATTTCACCGGCCGCGTCGCGCTCGTGCTCGGCGGCGAGGGCGAGGGCATGCGCCGCCTGACGCGCGAGACCTGCGACGGCCTGGTGTCGATCCCGATGCCCGGTGACATGGAAAGCCTGAACGTCTCGGTCGCGACCGGCGTCGCGCTGTTCGAAGTGGTCCGCCAGCGAGGAGCGAAGCGATGAGCCTGCAGTGGTACGACTTCGTCGGCCTCGCCGGCGTCCTGTTCGTGCTCGGCGCGTTCTTCCTGCTGCAGGCGGGCAAGCTCGCCGGCGACGCGGTCGGGTACCAGCTCGCGAACCTGTTCGGCGCGATCTTCATCCTCGTGTCGATCTTCGGACCGGGCAACGACTTCCGCGACGTCATCTCGACGACGCTGATGCAGATCGCGTGGATCGTGATTTCGATCTACGGCATGTGGCGGGGCGCGAAATCCCGCGTCGATCGCTTCCGCAAGCGCGACAACACGCCCCAGCGCTGAAATCTCGACGCGGATTACGCGGATGAGCGCGGATAGAGCCTCATCGCTTCATCCGCGTTGATCCGCGTTGATCCGCGTCGAAAAACGCCTCACCCGAGTGAGGCGAGCCACGCTTCGTCGCTGCCTTCCTCTATGCCCTCGAACAGGATCGTCGACAGGTAGCGTTCTCCGGTGTCGGGGATCATCGCCAGCACCACGCTCTCGGCCGGCAGCGTCTTCGCCACCGCCAGCGCCGCGGCGAAGGTGCCGCCGCCGCTGATGCCGCAGAAGATGCCTTCCTGCGTCGCCAACGCGCGCGCGGTGTCGCGCGCGACCACGTCGTTCACCGCTTCGATGCGATCGAAGATGTCGCGATCGAGGACGGCCGGAATGAAGTCCGGCGTCCAGCCCTGGATCTTGTGCGGTTGCCAGTCCTTGCCGGCGAGCAGCGACGCGCCTTCCGGCTCGCAGACGGCGATCTTCAGCCCGGGCCGCGCGGCCTTCAGCACGCGGCCGGCGCCGCTGAGCGTGCCGCCGGTGCCGTAGCCGGTGACGAACCAGTCGAGCCGGCGTCCGGCGAAGTCGCGCAGGATTTCCGGACCGGTCGTCGCCGCGTGGTAGTCGGGGTTGGCCGGGTTCTCGAACTGGCGCGCGAGGAACGCGCCGTGTTCCGCCGCGAACGCCTCGGCCGCGCGCACCATGCCGCTGCCGCGTTCCGCGGCGGGCGTCAGGATCACCTTCGCGCCGAGCGCGCGCATCAGCTTGCGCCGCTCGACCGAGAACGAGTCCGACATGAACGCGACGAACGGATAGCCGCGCGCCGCGCAGACCATGGCCAGCGCGATGCCGGTGTTGCCCGAGGTCGCCTCGACCACCATCTGCCCCGGCTTCAGCGTGCCGCGCTGTTCGGCGTCGACGATGATCGCCAGCGCCAGCCGGTCCTTCACCGACGACATCGGGTTGAAGAACTCGAGCTTCGCGTACATGCGCACGCCGTCGGGCGCGAGGCGGTTGATGCGGACGATCGGCGTGTCGCCGACGGTGCCGAGGATCGAGTCGTGGATCATGGCAGTGTGTCCTCGTGGGGGGGCAGGGCTTCCGGGAGGTCGCCGGTGACGGAAAGCAACGCGGAATCGCCCGCGAACCGGCGCCAGCGGTTGAGGATCAGGCAGAACAGGGCCGCCGTGCGCTCGGTGTCGTAGACCGCCGAATGTGCCTGGGTCCCGTCCCAGTCCAGCCCGGCGGCCTGCAGCGCCCGGCTCAGCACCGTCTGCCCGTACGCCATGCCCGCCAACGTCACGGTGTCGAAAGTGCTGAACGGGTGGAACGGGTTGCGCTTGTGACCCACCCGGGCCACGGCCGCATTGAGGAAGCCGAGGTCGAAATGCGCGTTGTGGCCGACCAGGATCGCCCGCTGGCAGCCGTGGCGTTTCGCGGCCGCCCGCACCGGCACGAACACGTGATCGAGCGCGGCGCGCTCGGCCAGCGCGCCGCGCAGCGCGGTGTCGAGGCGGATGCCGGTGATTTCCAGCGACTTCGGGTCGATTTCCGAACCGGGGTAGGGCTCGACATGCGTGGTGATGGTTTCGCCCGGAACGTAGTCGCCGGCAGCATCGAGTTCGATGGGGATCGCGGCGATCTCCAGCAGCGCGTGCCGCGTGCAGTCGAAGCCGCCGGTCTCCACGTCGACGACGACCGGCAGGTAGCCGCGGAAGCGTCGCGCCATGCGCGGCAAGGGGGGAGTGGACATGCCCGCGAGGTTAGCAGAGCGCTCGTCGCGCCCTGCGGTCAGCGCGCGTCCGGCGCCGGCGCGAGGAACCGGGCGAGGGCGCTACTCACCTCCGGCGTCGCGAGGGGAAGGTCGTGACCCGCGTCGGCGACCGCGACGACGTGCGCGTCCGGGAGGACGTCGAGCAGTCGGTCGGTACTGGCCGGCGGGATCACGCCGTCGCCCCCTGCGCGCACCACCATCACGTCGCCCCGGTAGCCCCGCAGCGCCGTGGCCGAGTCGTAGCGCTCGGTCGCCAGCCATCGGATCGGCAGCCACGGATAGTGGTGGCTCGCGACCGCGGCCAGGCTGTCGTAAGGCGTCACCAGCACGAGACGGTCGGCGGACCGGTGCGCGGCGACGTGGGCGGCGACGCCGCTGCCGAGGCTGCGGCCGACGAGCGCGACGCGCGCGCCCGGATGGCGCGCGACGACATCGTCGTGGAGCGCCAGCGCGTCCGCGAGGATCGCGTCCTGCGACGGTTCGCCGGTGCTCGCCCCGTAGCCGCGATAGGCGACGAAATAACCCGTGCGCCCGGGTACCCACGCCTCGAACTCGTCGCGCGCGTACTGCACCGCCTCGGCATTGCCGCCGAAGAACAGCAGCACGTCGCGCCGGCCCGGATTCGACACCCAGCCGCGAAGCACGACGCCGCCGTCCCGGCGCAGCGCGAAATCCGTCGTCGCGGCGTCGGCCCGGGTAGCCGCCCCGTAGTACACGAGGTCTCGCTGCCGGGAATACACCAGAACGCACGCCGCCGCGTACCCCAGCAGGCCGACGAGCACGATGCCGAGGAGTATGCGGGTCATCGCGGCGGTGTCCGGATCAGGCGTCGGCTTCGTCCTTGTACGCATCCACCGGAATGCAGGCGCACATGACGTTCTTGTCGCCCCAGACGTTGTCCACGCGCGCGACCGGGGGCCAGTACTTCGCCTGCTTCAGCGACGGCAGCGGAAACGCGGCCAGCTCGCGCGGGTAGGCGTGCGTCCATTCGCTGCCCGACACCGCGGCGGCGGTGTGCGGCGCGTGCTTCAGCGGGTTGTCCTCGCGGTCGAGCCGGCCGTCGGCGATCGCGCGGATCTCCTCGCGGATCTGGATCATCGCGTCGATGAAGCGGTCGAG
>CBIHMN010000192.1:0-4751 GCA_966211005.1 uncultured Arenimonas sp. | reverse complement strand
GCGGGCGACGCACACGCTGCGGTGGCGCGGGTTGCCGGCGAAGCCGCTGGCGGCATTCAACCATGGCTTCGCGGCGCCGGTGAAGCTGGCGTTCGAATACACGCCGGCGGATCTGGCGCGACTGGCACGGCTCGAGCGCGATCCGTTCAATCGCTGGGACCTGCTGCAGCGGCTGGCGACGGCGGCGATGCTGCGCACGATGGACGAGGACGCGGCGACCGCGGCGCTCGGCGACGCGCTCGCCGACCTGCTGGAGGACGACGGTGCCGATCCGGCGTTCGTCGCCGAGTGCCTGGCGCTGCCGGATTTCGACACGCTCGCCGAGATGGTGGACGTGGTCGACGTCGACACGCTGGTCGCGCGCCGCGAATCGCTGCTCGACCGGCTCGCCGAGGACCATGTCGACCGCCTGCAGGCGCGCTACGACGCGCTCGCGGCGACGGCGGCGAGCGGCATCGACGCGCCGGCGATGGCGGCGCGGGCACTGCGCGTGGCGTGCCTGCACTGGCTGACGCGACTCGATCCGGAAGCGGCCCTCGCGCAGGCGCAGTTCGCGTCGGCGACGACGATGACCGAGCGGCTCGCGGCGCTGCGCGATCTGGTGCATTTCGCCGCGCCGTCGGCACCGGCGGCGCTGGCGTCGTTCCGCGAGCGGTTCGCCGGCGATCCGCTGGTGACCGACAAGTGGATCGGCATCGTCGCGTGCCGGCCGCATCCGGATGCGCTCGACGACGTGCAGGCGCTGCTGGCGTCGCCGTGGTGGAAACCGACCAATCCCAATCGCGTACGCGCGCTGGTGGGCAGTTTCGCGCGCGGCAATCCACTCGGCTTCCATCGCCGCGACGGGGCCGGCTACCAGCTGGTGGCGGCGCAGGTCGACGTGCTCGACAAGCTCAATCCGCAGGTCGCGGCGCGGCTGCTCGGCGGCTTCGAAAGCTGGCGGCGGCTGACCGAGCCGCGGCGCGCGCACGCGCGCGACGCGCTCGCGAGGCTCGACGGAAAACTCGCATCGTCCGACGGACGAGATCTGCTGCAGCGGCTGCGGGACTGAACACGTCCGTTCAGCGATGAAAAATTAAGCACGGATTCACGCCGTGGCCACAAGACTGCGGCGATCCACAAGGGGAAAACGACATGATCCGTCGACTCGTCCTCGTCGCCCTGCTGCTGGTCGTCGCCGGCTGCACCACCTACGGCGGCGGCTACTACGCCCGCGACTACGGCTACTACGACGGCTATGGCCGCGACGACGCTTATTACGACGAACCGTATTACGACGGTTACGGTGCGTATCCGTACGACTACGACGACTACTACAGCTACAGCTACGGCTATGGCGGGTCGCCGTGGGGCCTGGGCCGGTATTCGTGCGGCGGCTGGTACAGCTGCTCGCCATCGTGGGGTGGCGGCTGGGGCTGGAGCCTGTCGTTCGGCAACGGCTGGTACGGCTCGCCATGGGCCTACGGGTACGGCAGCAGCTGGTGGCCGTATTACGCGTACGGCTGGTATTCGCCCTACCACTATCGTCGCCCGCGTCATCCGGACCCCGACGAGCGCGTGGTGCCGCACAAGCCGATGGTCGAGGAGAACACCGCCGCGTATCCGTCGCGCCGCACGGCGCCGGGCGAATACCTGCGGCCGTCGCCGTCGCGCGGCCTGCCGCGCCAGGGCGTGGGCGTGTCGCGTCCGATCACCGGGCCGGAAACGCCGATGGCCAAGCCGCAGCCCGCGCTGCGGGTACCGCCGCGCCGCGCGCCGGTGCGTGAAGCGGCGCCGCAGCCGCGTTACGAGCAGCCGCGTCCGCAGCCGCGCTACGAGCAGCCGCGTCCGCAGCCGCGTTACGAGCAGCCGCGTCCGCAGCCGCGCTACGAGCAGCCGCGTCCGCAGCCCCGTTATGAACAGCCGCGCCCGCCGCCGCGCGAGGAAGCGCCGCGCGTGGAGCGACCGGCCCCGGAACGGGCGCCCGTGCGCGAATCGAGAAGCCCGTCACAGAATCGGGATCGCGACTCGCTTCGTTGATCGCGACGGCCCCGTAGCGGTTGCGCCGCCCGGGGCCGCAGCGCATCCTGTCGCCGCCGACTGACCCAACGCGTCATGTTGTGACGCAGGCGCGCCCCGATCGCGCGCAGCCCCTGTTCGGCGCCCGGCACCAGGTCTCCTGGATTCCCCCTGTTCCAAGACCCGCCGGGCGCCGACTTTTCCGCGATGAAAAAAAAAGGGTCGGTAGCTCCCCCCCGGGAGCTACCGACCCTGGCATCCCTGTCGCGCGCCTGACCAGCCCCTGTTCAGTCTGGTCGACGCCCCCCGGCGTTCGGCCGCGGCAGGTGCCATCCGGGTAATGCAGGAAGCGTGCCAACGGTCGCGTGCGCGCGGACCGGGCCGGCGGGATAATCGCGACCCCCGCGGAGGTTCCCTATGCATTCGTACGACGTCATCGTGATCGGCGGCGGGCACGCCGGTACCGAAGCCGCGCTCGCCGCGGCGCGGGCGGGAGCGCGCACGCTGCTGCTGACGCACAGCATCGAGACCGTCGGGCAGATGAGCTGCAATCCGGCGATCGGCGGCATCGGCAAGGGCCATCTGGTGCGCGAGATCGACGCCCTCGGCGGCGCGATGGCTCTGGCCGCGGACGCGTCCGGCATCCACTGGCGGACGCTCAACGCGAGCAAGGGGCCGGCCGTGCGCGCGACGCGCGCGCAGGCGGACCGCGTGCTCTACAAGGCGGCGATCCGGCGCATCGTCGAGAACCAGCCGGGCCTGCAGCTGTTCCAGCAGGCGGTCGACGACCTGCTGATCGAGGGCGACCGCGTCACCGGCGTGGTCACGCAGTCGGGCGTGCGGGTGCGCGCGGGCGCGGTGGTGCTGACGGCCGGCACGTTCCTGGCCGGGCGCATCCACATCGGGCTGGAGAACCATCCGGGCGGCCGCGCCGGCGATCCGCCGGCGACGACGCTGGCGCAGCGGCTGCGCGAGCGGCCGTTCGCGGTCGACCGGCTGAAGACCGGCACGCCGCCGCGGCTCGACGGCCGCACCATCGACTACGGCGGCCTCGCCGCGCAGCCGGGTGACGACCCGCGGCCGGTGTTCTCGTTCCTCGGCGACGCGGCGATGCATCCGCGCCAGGTGCCGTGCTGGATCACGCACACGTCGGCGCGCACGCACGACCTGATCCGCGGCGCGCTCGACCGCTCGCCGATGTATTCGGGCGTGATCGAAGGCGTCGGCCCGCGCTACTGCCCGTCGATCGAGGACAAGGTGGTGCGTTTCGCGGACAAGGCCTCGCACCAGGTGTTCCTGGAGCCGGAAGGCCTCGACACGCACGAGGTGTACCCCAACGGCATCTCGACCTCGCTGCCCTACGACGTGCAGCTGCAGCTGGTGCGTTCCATCGCCGGACTGGAGCAGGCGCACGTGACGCGGCCGGGCTACGCGATCGAGTACGACTATTTCGATCCGCGCGGGCTGAAGGCGTCGCTGGAGACGAAGCTCGTCGCCGGCCTGTTCTTCGCCGGGCAGATCAACGGCACCACGGGTTACGAGGAGGCGGCGGCGCAGGGGCTGCTCGCCGGCGTCAACGCCGCGCGCTTCGTGCAGGAGCGCGCCGCGTGGTCGCCGCGCCGCGACGAGGCGTATCTGGGCGTGCTGGTCGACGACCTGGTGACGCAGGGCACGACCGAGCCGTACCGCATGTTCACCAGCCGCGCCGAATACCGGCTGCAGCTGCGCGAGGACAATGCCGACACGCGGCTGACGCCGGCCGGCCGCGAACTCGGCCTCGTGGACGACGCGCGCTGGGACGCGTTCGCGCGCAAACGCGATGCGGTCGATGCCGAGCGCGCGCGGCTGCAGGCGATCTGGGCCAGCCCCGGTTCGGCGCTGGCGCGCGAACTCGAGGCCGCGACCGGCGTCGCCCTGAGCCGCGAATGCACCGCGCTGGAGCTGATGAAGCGGCCGGAACTCGATTACGCCGCGATCGCCGCGCTGCCGTCGCTGCAGCCGGCGGTCGCCGACGCCGCGGTGGCGGAGCAGGTGGAGATCGGCGTGAAGTACGCCGGCTATCTGGAGCGGCAGGCCGACGAGATCGCGAAGCAGCGCCGGCACGAGGACACGGTGATTCCGGCCGATTTCGAATACGGCGGCGTGCCCGGGCTGTCGGCGGAACTGCAGGGCAAGCTGGCGCGGGTGCGGCCGCAGACGATCGGGCAGGCGCAGCGCATTCCCGGCATGACGCCGGCGGCGATCTCGCTGCTGCTGGTGCGGCTGGCGAAGCGGCGCGGCCGCCGCGTCGCCTGACCCCGACGCGTGCCGCATCGCTCGCATCCGCTGCACCTGTCGAAGCTCGCGCGGCGCCGGCGCCTGCGCCGCTGGCTCAAGCCGTTGCCGCGGCGCGCGAACGTCGACCGCTATCCGGTGGTGCGCTGGTTCGCCGCCGCGGCGCGCGCGCGGCCGTGGCTGTGGTCGTTCCGCCGGCGCGAGGTGCTGGTCTCGCTCTACGCGGGCTCGGTGCTCGCGCTGCTGCCGACGTACGGCGTGCAGCTGCTGCTCGGGCTCGCGCTCGCGGTGTGGCTGCGCGGGAACCTGACGGTGATGGCGGCGCTGCAGCTGGTGGTGAACCCGCTGACGATCGTGCCGATCTATGCCGGCACATGGTGGGTCGGCCACGCGCTGTTCGCGTCGACCGGTACCGATGCCGCCGTCGCCGCGCGCCTCGGCGACGCCGGTGCGCACGCGGCGGCGCTCGTCGCCGGGGG
>CBIHMN010000191.1:0-4770 GCA_966211005.1 uncultured Arenimonas sp. | reverse complement strand
GCCATCCGCAGCCCGATCTCGCGGATCCGCTCGGTCACCGACACCAGCATGATGTTCATGATCCCGATGCCGCCGACGACCAGCGAGATGCCGGCCACCGCGCCGAGCAGGATCGACATCAGTCGTGTCGTCTCGGTGCGCGTGCTGACGATCTCGGCGATGTTGCGCACCGAGAAATCGTCCTCCGCCCCGGGCGCGATGCGATGGCGCTGGCGCAGCAGCGCGCCGATCTGCTCCTCGACGTACGCGAGGTCCTCCGCGCGCGTCACGCCGACGGAAATCTGCTGCACCGTGCGCGCCTGCCGGGGCGCGGCCGCGGCGGCCGCGGTCGTGGTCGCGGTCGCCGCGGTCGGCGTCGCGTTCGCGGCGGTCGCGAGGCGGCGCCGGCCGGTCTCCAGCGGCACCAGGATCACATCGTCGGCGTCCTGGCCCCAGCTGCCCTGCCCCTTGGGCGCGAGCACGCCGACGACGCGCAGCGGCACCCGACCGAGGCGGATCGTCGCGCCGACCGGGTCGTCGGCACCGAACAGTTCGCGGCGCACCGTCTCGCCGATGATCACGACCTTGCCGGCACTGCTGTAGTCGCGCGCCGAGAATTCCGCGCCGAGCGCGATGCGCCAGTCGTTCACCGGGAAATAGTCGGCGTTCACGCCGTACCAGCTCGTCGACCAGTTGTGTTCGGCGAACACCACCTGGCCGCCACCGCGGATCTGCGTGGCGACGTACTGCACTTCGGGAATCTCGTCGCGGATCGCGTCGGCATCGTCGTCGGTGATCGACGCGCCGCTGCCGGCGGCACCCCGCGCCGGCCCGCGCGTGCCGGCCGCGAACACCTCGAGCCGGTTCGAGCCGAGCCGCGAGATCATCTCGTCGAGTTCGCTCTGCGTGCCCTGCCCGACCGACACCATCACGATCACCGCGGCGATGCCGATGATCACGCCGAGCGCGGTGAGGATGCTGCGCATCCAGTTGCCGCGCAGCGACGCCACCGACGACCGCAGCACGTCCCCGAGCGTCATGCCGGTGCCCCGGCGGACGGGCCTGCCGATGCGGGCGGGCCCTCGGGCCCGACGTGCGCGGGCACGAAGCCATCGCGATGCAATTCCCCGTCATGCATCGTCACGACCCGGTCGGCGTGCTCCGCCACGGGCCGTTCGTGCGTGATGATCACCACGGTGCGGCCGCTCGCCTGCAGCCGTTCGAACAGCGCCATGATCTCCTCGCTCGTGCGCGAATCGAGCGCGCCGGTCGGCTCGTCGGCGAGGATCAGCGCCGGTTCGTTGATCAGCGCGCGGGCGATCGCGACGCGCTGCTGCTGGCCGCCCGACAGCTCGTTGGGCTTGTGCCCGGCACGATCGGCGAGGCCGACTTCGGCGAGCGCGCCGCGGGCACGCGGCTCGCGGTCGTGAACCGGCACGCCCGCGTACGCCAGCGGCATCATCACGTTCTCCAGCGCGGTCTGCCGGCTCAGCAGGTGGAAGCCCTGGAACACGAAACCGATCTTCTCCAGCCGCAGCCGCGCGAGGCCGGCCGCATCGAGCGCACCGACATCGACACCGTCGCAGCGGTAGGTGCCGGCGGTCGGCGTGTCGAGGCAGCCGAGCAGGTTCATCATCGTCGACTTGCCCGAACCCGACGCCCCCATGATCGCGAGGAATTCGCCGCGCTCGACGCGCAGGTCGACGCCGCGCAGCGCGGTCACCTCGCCGGCGCCGCCCGGGTTGTAGACCTTGGTCAGGTCGACCGCGTCGATGATCGGCACCGCGGCGTTCATGCCGCGGGCCGTTCCTGGCCGACGACGACGACGGTGCCTTCCTCGATCGCGCCGGCGATCTCGGTCACCGTGCCGTCGGACGCGCCCAGCCGCACCGGCACCGGCTGCAGCCGACCCTCGACCAGCGTCCAGACGACACCGCGACGCGCGGTCGCGATCGCGCGCAGCTCCGCGTCCCAGCGCTGCTGCTGATCCGGCGAGAGCGTGGCGCGGAACGCGGCGAAATTCCGCGTCATCGCATCCGCCATCCGCGCCCGCATCGCTTCCTGCGACGGGCCGCCGGCGGTGGCGTCGCCGGTGCCGCGGCCGCCGCGCGGACCGCCGCCGGTCTGCCCGGTCGCCGGCGCCGCCGCGCGACGCGCTTCGGCCTGCTGCCGCAGCTGCGCCATCGCCGCGTCGAACGCGGCCTGCTGCGTCGCATCGGGCTGCAGTTCCGCGGCGATGCGCGGCAGGTCCTGCATCATCCCGCCACGGCCACCGCCGGGCGTGCCGGTGCCGGGCTCGCCGGCGGCCTCGACCACCTCGTCCGGCGGCGTGAATCGCAGCGCCGCATTGGCGACGCGCAGCACGTCCTCGCGCTGGCTGACGACGATCTCCGCGCTCGCGGTCATGCCCGGCAGCAGGCTCAGATCGGCGTTCTCGACCTGCACCACCACCGGGTAACTGATCACGCTCGACGTCGCGGTCGCCGCCAGCCGTACCTGCCGCACCTCGCCGCGGAACTGGCGATCGGGGAAGGCGTCGACGGTGAACGACACCTCGAGGCCTTCGCGGATCTGGCCGACATCGGCTTCGTCGATGCTCAGGTCGATCTGCATCTGCGACAGGTCTTCCGCGATCTGGAACAGCACCGGCGTCTGGAAGCTCGCGGCGACCGTCTGCCCCGGTTCCACCGCGCGCAGCAGCACCACGCCGTCCACCGGCGAGCGCAGCGTCGTGTAGCCGACGTCGAGTTCGGCATTGCCCACCGCGGCGAGCCGCTGTTCCACCGCCGCCCGCGCCGAGACCACGCGTGCCCGCGCCTGGTCGCGCGCGGCCAGCGCGGTGTCGGCTTCGGCGCGCGCGATCAGCTGCCGCTGCACGAGGTCGGCCTTGCGCGCGTAGTCGGCTTCGGCGTTCTTCGCCGTCGCCTGCGCTTCGGACACCGACGCGCGCGCGCTGGCGAGATCGGCCTGCGCCTGTCGCAGTCGCGTCGCGAGCGGGGCCGGGTCGAGCGTCGCGATCGGCTGGCCCTTCGTCACGCGATCGTTGAAATCGACGAGCACGTCGAGCACCTGGCCGCTGACCTGCGAGCCGACGTCCACTGTCGTGGTCGCGCGCAGCGTGCCGGTGGCCGAGATCACGACGCGCACGTCGCCGCGCTCGACCGTCGCGGTGCGCCAGCCACCGGCATCGCCGGTCGCGTCGCGGCCGAACCACCACCATGCGGCGAGGCCGGCCAAAGCGACGGCGGCGACGAGGCCGGCGAGCGGCAGGCGACGGGGACGGGCGGGAACAGGCATCGCTACTCCGGGGGCGTGCGGCGGACAGCCGCGTCGACCGAAGTTAACGCGTCGGGTGTCGACGCGTTGACGCGGGCGCGGCCGCGTGGCCGCTGCGGTTCAGCCGGGCGTGAAGTCAGGGCCGGACGTGATCCGGGAACGTGAGCGTCGCGGTCGTGCCACGTCCCGGCGTGCTGTCGAGGGCGACGTGCCAGCCGAACCGGTGCGACAGCCGCCGCACGATCGAGAGCCCCAGGCCCTGTCCGGGCTTGCGGCCATCCGCGTCCCAGTACGGCTCGAACGCGTGCGACAGCGCTTCGGGACTCATGCCGACGCCGGTGTCGGCGATGGTCACGCGGCCGCGATCCAGCGTCACCGTGATCGAGCCCTCGTCGGTGTACTGGCTGGCATTGCGCAGCAGGTTCGCGACGAGCACCGACACGACGCGCGGCGGCGCCATCAGGTGGAAATCCTCGTTCTTCACCAGCGTGATCGTCACCGGTTTGGCACCGAGCATCACGCGGGTGCGCTCGACTTCCTCGTCGAGGATGTCGCCCACCGCGAAATCGTCGTCGGGCAGGCCGGTGTCCTCCTCGCGGGCGAGGATCAGGAATGCCTCGATCAGCGCCTCCATGTCGCGCCCGGCGCCCTGTATGCGCTTGAGCGCCCGGCGCGACATCGGCGACAGCCCGTCGTCGGCCGCCATCATGTCGCCGGCGACGCGGATCACCGCCAGCGGCGTGCGCAGTTCGTGCGAGGCGTCGCGGGTGAAATCGCGTTCGCGCTCGACGAACGCGCCGATGCGGCTCGTGTAGTCGTGCAGCGACGACGCCAGCACCAGTGTTTCGCCTTCGACATCCAAGGGCAGGTTCTCCGGCTTGAGTACGCTCGATTGCGGGTTCTTGGGGTCCCACTGCTTCACCTGGCCCGCGAGCCAGACGATCGGCGACACGGCGCGCTTCGAAGCGCGATACGTCGACCACGCGATCACGTAGATCACCGCCAGCACCAGCGCCAGCGGCAGCACGCCGAACCAGAATGCGAGATCGTCGAGGCGCTGCTGCTTGAACTTCAGCACCAGCGTGCGGCCGTCGCCGGCGTCGTCCACCAGCACGAGCGCGCCGCCCTGCGTGCGCGGCAGGCTGTGGAAACCCGCCGGAAGTTCGCGCAGATCCGCCGGCAGCGCGGCGCGGTCGGCGGCGTCGTCGACCAGGAACGCGTCGAGGTGGAACGACGAAGGCAGGTTCGCGGCCACGCCGCCGCCGCGGTCCCAGAAATGCGCGGCTTCTTCCTGCAGGGCGCGCTTGGTCAGCACGTGCTTGAGCACGGCCGAAGCGCCGTACACCCCGAGTACGGCCGCGAAACTGATCGCGGCCGCCTGCAGGATGAAGGCGATCCAGATCTTCCGCCGCAGCCCCGTGCGCCGATCGGGCATGTCGCCGCCGCGCCGGGATCAGGCTGCGGGCGGCGCGTCGAGATCGGCGATGCGGTAGCCGGCGGTCTGCACGGTGTGCA
>CBIHMN010000190.1:0-4773 GCA_966211005.1 uncultured Arenimonas sp. | reverse complement strand
GCTCGCGAAGTTGACGCCGGCCATCTCCCCGCACGTGAACAGGTTGCCGGGGGTGAACACGTTCACCTCGAGGATCGTGTCGCCGATGATGTCGATGCCCACCAGGAACATCCCGTCCGCCTGCAGCTTGGGCCGGATCAGTTCGGCCAGCCGCAGTTCGCGCTCGGTGATCTTCACCGGCTTCGCCTTGCCGCCCGCATGGATGTTGCTGCGCACGTCGTCCTCGGCACCGACCCGTCGCATCGCCGCGTACTTGCCGTCCACCTGCAGCGGCACGCCATTCATCATGAAGAGGCGGATATCTCCCTTGTCGGCTTCCGGTACGACCGTCTGGGCGATGATGTAGCCGTCGCGCGAAATCGCCTCCGCCATCTGGTTGAGGTTTCCGGCCGACTTCGAGTTCACGACGAACACCCCCTGGCCGCCGGAACCCTGCAGCGGCTTCAGCACCACCTTGCCGCCGTTGGCCTTGGCGAACGCCTTGATGTCGCCGGTATGGCGGCTGACGAGCGTCTTGGCGCGCACTTCGCGGGGAAAGGACTGGAAGTAGAGCTTGTTGATCGCCAGCGCGAGCGAATCCGGATCGTTCAGCACCAGCACGCCGGCTTCCGTCGCGCGCCGCCCGAACTGGAGGCCGATGGTCTGCGCCCACGGCCGCTCGCAGGCTTCCTTCGCGGGATCGCTGCGCAGCATCAGCACGTCGAGGTCGCCGATGTCGATCAGCGTGCTCTTCTTGCCGCTGGCCTTGAGCGTCTTGAAGAATTCGTCGCGCGAGCGGGCCTTGCCCTTGCCGGCCGGGATCATCCGCGCGTGCACCTGCACGGTGTCGTCGGGGCTCAGCACGAAATCGCCGGGTTGGATGTAGCAGACGTCGTGGCCGCGGCGGGAAGCCTCGTGTGCCAGCACCGTGGTGGTGTAGCGCGGGTACTCGGACTCGATCGAGTTCACGAAGAAGGCGATCAGCATGGCGTGGTTTCCCTGAGCAGGTCGATGAAGGTGTCGCCCTGCCGCAGGCGCGCGAGGCGGGCCTGGGCAGCGGGGCGTTCGAGAAATTCGGGCGTGGCCACGGGCGCATGCAGCATGCCGCGCGCTTCCAGTTCTTCGACCACCGGCACGTGGTGCTCGGCGATCTTTCCGTACCACAGCGGATCCAGCGACAGCCCGTCGGCGACCCGGCGCAGCACCTGCTGGAACCCGCGCAGGTAGATCGCGTCCTTGGTCAGGCCGCCGGAGCGGAAGATGCGCGCCACGATGTTGAATGCGCCCCGGCTCGAGAAGCCGTGCTGGTCGTGCAGCAGCCGGTGGCAGGTGACGAAATCGGCGCCGGCCAGCATCGCGTCCACCACCAGCACGCGTGCGGCGAGCAGGCGCAGGCGCGCCACGCTGAGGCCGCCGACCAGGAACTCGGCGAACACGCCCAGGCCTTCCTGCAGGCCTTCATAGCCGGCCAGCCCGGCGGCGAAGATGCCCAGCCCCTGCTGGCTGCCGTTGATGAAGGTCAGCACGTGCACGCTGACCTCGTGTTGCAGCAGCGGATCCAGCCGCTCGCGCGGGACACTGGCGTCGGTGGAGATCAGCAGCGATCGTCCCGAGACCATGAGGCCGGGACCGGTGTCGGAGCGCAGGCAGGTCTCGGCGACCGCGAAGGCCGGCGCCACTTCCGCGTAGCGCGCGAACATGCGCCGGGCTTCCGCCTCGACCGCCGCGGCGTCGACGCGTTTCCCGCCGCTTCGCGATTCCGGCGGAAACGCCTCGAGCAGGGTTTTCGCCAGTGCCAGCAGCTCGGGCTCGACCGGCCCGTACTGCAGCAGCGAGACATAGCGGAACGCATGCGTGTTGCGACGCTGCAGCATCGTCAGCTGCTGGTCGAGCTCCATCCGCTTCTCGGCGAACAGGCGCTCGAGGACGGGATCCTCCACCGCGCGCAGGTCGATGGCATACAACCGGCGCTTGGCGATGTCGGGATTGACCGGCAGCGGCCGGTAGCGGAACTCGGGCGCCTTTCGACATCCGCCGGCCTCGAACGCAGCGGCCGCCTGGGCGCTGTTGATCGGCGAGACGCCCAGCAGGAAATCGAACGAGGCGCTGAGGCGGGACAGGGCCCGGTCGGCGCGCCGCGCCGCCTGGATGAACCGCCGGCGGCCCAGCGAACGATGATGCGCGCGCTCGCGCGGCTCGCGTGTTCCGTCGGCATCCGCCAGCGCGATGAACTTCGCGGCCGCCTGCAGCACCGCATCGTGGATCGCGCTCTCCAGCTGATGGTAGATCTGCGGGTAGACGCGTCGTGCATCGCCGGGAATGCGATGGATCTGCGGGATGCCGAGCGACAGCCGGGAGATCCCCTCGCGCCCGCGCACCGCGGCTTCGATTGCGGGCGTGGGCAGCGTCACGCTGCCGGGGCGGAACGTCGGCGTGCGCAGGTCGATGTCGAGGTCCGACAGCGCGGTCCGCAGGGTGTCGGCCGCCGCGCGCGCGCAGGTGTCGTCGCTCGCCGCCAGCGCGAATTCGAAACGTTCGAGGCGCGGGCTCACCTCGTCCAGACTCCAGTCGCGTGGCAGGTCGTGCAGCACGACCAGCAGGAAACGGGGGTAGTCGGGCTGCAGCAGGTCGAGCAGCCGCGCCACCTCGGCGCCGGCGTCGGCATCGGCCGGCTCGCCGCCGGCCTCGGGCCAGACCACGCTGGCCGCGCTGATCGACGCGACGCGCCGCGCGAGGCTGAAGGGCGCCTCGGGATGGCGCGCCAGCAGCAGGAACGGCAGCGGCCGGTCCACGTGCACGCGCCCGCCTTCGGGCAGCGCGCGCCGATACGCATGCTCCCCGCCCAGGTCGGGCGACGGCGGCTTCTGCGTCGGCGCGTCGCCGCTCACGCCGCGGAACCGCCGAGCAGCGCGCGTGCGTGCGCGGCCGCATCGCGGATGAAGGCGCGCATCGCCACCAGTTCGCCCGGGTCCGGCACGCCGGACCATTCGTCCATGTAGAACTTCTTGAATTCCAGCGCGATCGCGCAGCCGGTTCGCGGGTAACGCGCGTGCACGAAGCGCGCGAGTTCGCCCTTGCCCTGGAACGCGACGTTCTCCCGCACGTCCAGCCGTCGGCCGTTGAAGTCGAATGCGCGCATCCGCTCGATCACTGGATCGAGAAGGAACGACCACGCGTCACGGGGCATCGAGAAGGTGCCGATGTTGATGTCCGGCGCGAGTGCCTGGGGCGTGGGCGCGGCGTCGGCCCCGTCGCGGCGATGGTTGTAGCTGTGCACGTCGAACAGGACGAAGCGGCCGTGGCGCGCGACGATCTCATCGAGCAGATCGCCGAGCATCCGGTAGAAGCTGCGGTGGTAGTCGCGCAGCGCTTCCAGCAGCGCGCCGGCAGGCGGCGCATGCCAGACGTGCAGTCCCCAGCACTGCTCCGGCGTGAGGTACACCGCGTCGTCGAGCCCGCGATTGAGGTCGACCTCGAAGCGCGAGCGCAGCGCGATGACGTGCGTGGGCACATCGACGATGGCCTGGCCGGTATGCGGATCTTCCTCGCGCAGTCGCTCGTGCTCGGGCAGCGCCATCGCCGCCGATGACGCCGCGCCGAGGGCGTGGCCGTCGTGGATGGCGGTGGCCACGATGGGATCGGCGCCGCGCTGTACGAGCCACCACGCCGGCGGGATGGGGTCTGCCTGCATGGCGCCAGCCTGGCCCAGGGCGTGTGGCCGAGGCGTGCAGGGCGGACAGGCCGCGGAGCGCCCGCCGCGATCGCTCAGAGCAGCCGGGTACCCAGCGGCACGTCGCCGTCGGGCACGCACAGCCGCACGTGCCCGTCCGCGTCGTGGAAGCCGGTGACGAGACATTCGGACTGCAGCGGGCCGATCTGCTTCTTCGGGAAATTGACGACGCCCACCACCAGCCGGCCGACCAGCGCCTCCGGCGTGTAGTGGCCGGTGAGCTGCGCGCTCGATTTGCGCACGCCGATCTCCGGCCCGAAATCGACGTGCAGCACGTACGCCGGCTTGCGCGCCTCGGGGAACGGGCGCGCCTCGATCACGCGGCCGACGCGCAGTTCGACTTTCGCGAAGTCGTTCCAGGTGATGGGGTCCATGGCGCGATTATCGGCCGGGAGCGGCTGCGATAGCATCCACCGCTTCCCTCGATGCCCTGGAGTCCCGCATGCGGATGCAAACCGCCGGCTGCCTCGCGCTTTGTTTGCTGTTGTCGGCCGGCACGGCGAGTGCGGACGCGGCGCGCACCACGGTGACCGTGCTGCCGGAACGCGCCGCCTGCGAAACCGCCCGCCTCGGCGACGCGACGGCCCGGCCCGGCGAAGACGGCGGTTTCGTGTTCTCGCCCGCACTGGACGCACCGACGGAGCTGCGCTTCGAATGCGGCCGCGCGTACGCGTTCCACGTCGCGCCGGGCGACGAACTGGTGGTGCGCCTGCAGGGGGACGAGATCGTGTTCGAAGGGCGCGGTGCCGACGCAAACCGATACCTCGCGGCGCCGGCCGCGCTTTCCGCCGAACGGCTGATGGAGGGCATCCGCACGCCGTGGGCACGGTTCGCGCCGGCGTGGGCGGACGCGCGCGCGGAGGATCTCGCGCGCCTGGCGGCCATCGCCGGCGACGTGGGGGCCGATTTCGCGGCGCGCGAGCGCGCCCGCATCGATTACCGCTGGGCGCGCGGCCAGGTGCTGTTCCCGTACCTGCACTGGCGCGAGACCGACACGCCCGGCCGCGTGCCCGCCGGCGAACCCGCGGCGCGGCTCGGGGAGATTCCCGTCGAAGCGCCGCAGT
>CBIHMN010000189.1:0-4794 GCA_966211005.1 uncultured Arenimonas sp. | reverse complement strand
ACTGCGAGATCCCGGCCGCCAACGTACTGGGCGAAGTGAACGAAGGCGTGCGCGTGCTGATGCGCGGCCTGAACACCGAACGCCTCGTGCTCACCGGCGGTCCGATCGGCCTGATGCAGGCGGCGATGGACATCACGCTGCCCTACGTGCGCGAGCGACGGCAGTTCGACGCGCCCATCGGCACCTTCGGCCTGATGCAGGGCAAGCTCGCCGACATGTACACCGCGCTGCAGTCCAGCCGCGCGTTCGCCTACCAGGTGGCGCGCGATTTCGACGCCGGCCACGCCTCGCGCACCGACGCCGCCGCCTGCCTGCTGCACGCCAGCGAAGCGGCGGTGCAGGTCGCGCTGGAAGCGATCCAGTCGCTCGGCGGCAACGGCTACATCAACGAATATCCGACCGGCCGCATCCTGCGCGACGCCAAGCTCTATGCGATCGGTGCCGGCACGAACGAGATCCGGCGGATGCTGATCGGCCGCGAGCTGTTCGAAGGCCGCGGCTGACCGGCGGTCGTCCGGGGAGACCGGGCCGGAACCGCCAGCGATGGCGGTCGCGGCGCTGGGGTGCAGGGCCTGGTCGCCTATAATCGCGGTCTTCCCACGATTCCGGAGCCACAATGTCCCACGTCGTCATCGCCGGCGCCAAGCGCACTCCCATCGGCGCCCTGCTGGGCCAGTTCACCGGTGTACCGGCGACGCAGCTGGGCACGGTCGCGATCCAGGCCGCGCTCGAGCACGCCGGCGTCGATCCGGCCAATGTCGACGAAGTATTCATGGGCTGCGTGCTGCCGGCCGGCCTCGGCCAGGCCCCGGCGCGCCAGGCCGCGCTCGGCGCCGGGCTGCCCGCGATCACCGGCTGCACCACGGTCAACAAGGTCTGCGGTTCGGGCATGAAGGCGATCATGCTGGGCCATGACGCGATCATGGCCGGCAGCGCCGACGTGGTCGTCGCCGGCGGCATGGAATCGATGACCAACGCGCCGCACCTGCTGCCCGGCTCGCGTACCGGCACGAAGTTCGGCGCGATCGAGATGCTCGACCACATGGCGTGGGACGGCCTCACGAACCCGTACGACAAGCAGGCGATGGGCGTGTTCGGCGAACTGTGCGCCGACAAGTATTCGTTCTCGCGCGAGGACCAGGACGCGTTCGCCGCCGAATCGGTGAAGCGCGCGCAGGCCGCGGTGGCCGAGGGCACGTTCGCCGGCGAGATCGCGCCGGTCACGGTCGCCGGTCGCAAGGGCGACACCGTGTTCGACAAGGACGAACAGCCCGGCCGCTGCGACATCGGCAAGATCCCGTCGCTGCGCCCCGCCTTCAAGAAGGACGGCACGGTCACCGCCGCGAGCTCGTCGAGCATCAACGACGGCGCGGCCGCGGTGGTGCTGGCTTCCGAGGAAGCCGCGAAGACGCAGGGCCTGAACGTGATCGCGAAGATCGTCGCGCACGCCGGCGCCGCGCAGGCGCCGGAATGGTTCACGACCGCGCCGGTCGCGGCGATCCGCACGGTGCTGGACAAGGCCGGCTGGTCGGTCGGCGACGTCGACCTGTTCGAGGTCAACGAAGCGTTCGCGGTGGTCGCGATGGCGCCGATGAAGGAACTGGGCATCACCCACGACCGCCTGAACGTGCACGGCGGCGCCTGCGCGCTGGGCCATCCGATCGGCGCCTCGGGCGCGCGGCTGGTGGTCACGCTGGTGCACGCGCTGCGGCGGCACGGGAAGCGTCGCGGCGTCGCCGCGCTGTGCATCGGCGGCGGCGAAGCGACCGCCATCGCGGTGGAAATCACCTGAAATCGACAAAAATCGCGCCAGACGGGCGTTTCGGACACCGATCGGGGGCTTTTTCGCCCCCCGACACGGGTTTCCCCTTGACTGACGGCCACATCCTGCGATGATTTTCGCGCGTGCTGCAAAATGCACGTCCCGCTATAACAACGTCTAGACGAGGAAAACTTCCCATGTCCCTGAACAAGACTCTGCTCGCGCTGGCCCTCGGCCTGTCGCTGGCCGCGTGCACCAACCAGGCCGACCAGGCCGCCGATTCGGCGTCCGATGCCGCCGACGAAGCGTCCGACGCCGCGGCTGCGGCCGCCTCGGTCGACACCGCCGCCGCCGACGCCGCCGCGGCCGATGCCGCCATGGCGGCCGACGCCGCCGCTGCCGCCGCGGCTGATGCCGCCGCGCTCGAAGCCGCCGGCTCGGAAGCCGCCGCGGACGAAGCGGCCGACATGGCCGACGACCTCGAGGACGCCGCGGAAGACGCGGCCGACACGGCCGAGGACGTGGCCGAAGACGCCACGCCGATCGGCGAGGACGTGGTCGAGGACGACACCGACAACTGATCGGTGCCGCGGGCTCTGCCCCGGACGGGCGCGACGCGAGTCGCGCCCGTTTTCATTGGGGCTCGACGCGTTCATTCATCTTCTTCACGGCGGTGGCCGTAGGCTCCACCCGCGACCGATTCCGGCGCCTCAATCCCTTGGAGCACCCATGAACGTGAAACCGCTCTCGATCGCACTCGCCATGGCCGCCGCGCTGGCGCTCGGTGCGTGCAGCGAACAGACCGAACAGGAAGCCCGCGAGACCGGTGCGGCGCTCGACAACGCCGCCGACCAGGCCGGTGACGCCGCCGCCTCCGCGGCTGCCGACACCGCCGAGAACATCGACCAGGCGGCCGAGGAAGCCGAGATCGCCGCGCGCGAAGCCGCCCAGGAAATCGACGAAGCCACCGACGAAGCGGCCGCTGCCGCCGCCGAAGGCATGCGCGATACCGCCGACGCCATCGACCAGGGCGCCGAGGAGATGGACGAAGAAGCCAACGACTGATCCACGTCGCGTTGCCTGGAGAAAGCCGCCGGATACCGGCGGCTTTCTTTTTGCGCGACCGCCTGCGCTAGGCGGCTACCGGCGCGCGCCCGTAAACTCGCCGGGTTCTCCGCCGAGCCCGCGCATGCCCACGCTGACCAGCCAGATCGATCCGCGCTCCCCCGAGTTCCGCGACAACGACGCCGCGTTGCGCGCGGCGGTGGCCGATTTCGAGGCGCAGCTGGCCCGGGTCGCCGAGGGCGGCGGCGAGAAGGCGCGGGCGAAGCACATCGAGCGCGGCAAGCTGCTGCCGCGCGAGCGGATCGCCGCGCTGCTCGACCCCGGCTCGCCGTTCCTGGAACTCAGCGCGCTCGCCGCGGGCGGCATGTACGACGATGCCGCGCCGGCCGCCGGCATCCTCACCGGCATCGGCCGCGTGCATGGCACCGAAGTGGTGGTCGTCGCGAACGACGCGACCGTCAAGGGCGGCACGTATTTCCCGATGACGGTGAAGAAGCACCTGCGGGCGCAGGAAGTCGCGCTGGAAAACCACCTGCCGTGCGTCTATCTCGTCGACTCCGGCGGCGCCTTCCTGCCGCTGCAGGACGAGGTGTTTCCCGACAAGGAGCATTTCGGCCGCATCTTCTACAACCAGGCCCGGCTGAGCGCCCGCAACCTCCCGCAGATCGCCGTGGTCATGGGGTCGTGCACCGCCGGCGGCGCGTACGTACCGGCGATGTGCGACGAATCGATCATCGTCCGCGAGCAGGGCACGATCTTCCTCGGCGGCCCGCCGCTGGTGAAGGCGGCGACCGGCGAGGTGGTGGACGCCGAGACGCTCGGCGGCGCCGACGTGCACACGGCGATTTCCGGCGTCGCCGACCATTACGCGGAAGACGACCGCCACGCGCTGCAGATCGCGCGCGACATCGTCTTCAACCTCAACCGGAAGAAGACGCTGCCGGTCGCGGTGCAGCCGCCGCGCGAGCCGCTCTACCCCGCCGAGGAACTGTACGGCGTGATCCCGAAGGACACCCGTCGGCCGTTCGACATCCGCGAGGTCATCGCGCGCCTCGTCGACGGGTCGGAATTCCACGAGTTCAAGGCCCGCTACGGCAAGACGCTGGTATGCGGCTTCGCGCACCTGCACGGCTACCCGGTCGGCATCGTCGCCAACAACGGCATCCTGTTTGCCGAGAGCGCGCTCAAGGGCGCGCACTTCATCGAGCTGTGCAACCAGCGCGACATCCCGCTGGTGTTCCTGCAGAACATCACCGGCTTCATGGTCGGCAAGAAGTACGAGCACGCCGGCATCGCCAAGGACGGCGCGAAGATGGTGACCGCCGTGGCCTGCAGCCACGTGCCGAAGTTCACCGTGGTGATCGGCGGCAGCTTCGGCGCCGGCAACTACGCGATGTGCGGCCGCGCCTACGGCGCCCGCTTCCTGTGGATGTGGCCGAACGCGCGGATCAGCGTGATGGGCGGCGAGCAGGCGGCGAGCGTGCTGGCGACGGTGAAGCGCGACGGCCTCGAAGCGGCCGGCAAGGCGTGGAGCGCGGACGACGAGGACGCGTTCAAGGCGCCGATCCGCGCGCAGTACGAACACCAGGGCCACCCCTACTACGCGACCGCGCGGTTGTGGGACGACGGGATCATCGATCCCGCCGACACGCGGCGCGTCCTCGGGCTGGCGCTGTCGGCGTCGCTGAACGCACCGATCGAGAAGGACCGGTTCGGCGTGTTCCGGATGTAACCGGGCGATGGGACCTTTCAATTCTTTGCCGCGGACGAGCGCGGACGGGCGCGGATGAACACGGAAAGACTGATCGGACTGGAATTGCGGGGCCGCGTGGCGTGGATCACGCTGGCGCGCCCGGGGGTGCACAACGCGTTCGACGATGCGCTGATCGCGGCGCTCACCGAAGCGCTGCGCGCGGCCGAGGCCGACACCGCCGTCCGCGCGGTCGTGCTCACCGGCGAAGGCGCGA
>CBIHMN010000188.1:0-4833 GCA_966211005.1 uncultured Arenimonas sp. | reverse complement strand
ACGCTCCTGCCTGCTCGAACCCTACCGCGAAGACCCCGCCAGCCCCAGCTGATCCAGCACGAACGCGTATTCCTCGGCGCGCTCGTGGTAGCGCTGGAAGCGGCCGCTCTTGCCGCCGTGGCCGGCTTCCATGTTGGTGCGGAACAGCAGCGGGTTGTCGTCGGTCTTCTTCGCGCGCAGGCGGGCGACCCACTTCGCCGGTTCGTAGTACTGCACCTGCGAATCCCACAGGCCGGTGGTGACCAGCATCGCCGGGTAGTCCTGCGCCGACACCTGGTCGTACGGCGAGTACGACAGCATGTAGTCGTAGTACTTCGCGTCGGCCGGGTTGCCCCACTCGTCGTATTCGTTGGTCGTCAGCGGGATCGTGTCGTCGAGCATCGTCGTCACGACGTCGACGAAGGGGACGTGCGCGACGAGCACCTTGTACTTCTCCGGCGCCATGTTGGCGATGGCGCCGACCAGCAGGCCACCGGCGCTGCCGCCCATCGCCGCCACGCGGTCGGGCGCGGCGTAACCTTCCTTCACGAGGAAGTCGGTGACGTCGATGAAGTCGGTGAACGTGTTCACCTTGTTCAGCAGCTTGCCGTCGTCGTACCACGCGCGGCCCATCTCCTCGCCGCCGCGGATGTGCGCGATCGCGTACACCGCGCCGCGGTCGACCAGGCTCAGCACGTTGGTGCTGAAGTCGGGGTCGGTGCTGCTGCCGTAGGAACCGTACGCGTACTGGTACAGCGCGCCGGTGCCGTCCTTTTCGAAGCCCTTGCGGTACAGCACCGACACCGGCACCTTCGTGCCGTCGCGCGCGGTCGCCCACAGCCGTTCGGTAACGTAGTTCGCGCGGTCGAACCCGCCGAGCACCGGCTGCTCCTTCAGCAGCTTCCGTTCGCCGGTGCGCACGTTGAGTTCGTACGTGCTCGCCGGCGTCGTCAGCGACGTGTAGGTGTAGCGCAGCCAGTCGGTGCCGGGCTCCTCGTTGGTCGACAGCCCCATCGAGTACGCGCTCTCCTCGGTCGGCACGTAGTCGGCCTTCCCGTCCGGGTGCAGCACGCGCAGGCGCTCCAGGCCGCCGGACCGCTCGGCGATCGCGATGAAGTCGTCGAACAGCTCGATGCCCGAGATCAGCACGTCGGGCGAATGCGCGACCAGCTCCCGCCACTTCGCGCGATCGCCCCACGCCTCGCCGTCGGCGAGCGTCATCAGGCGGAAGTTCTTCGCGTCCCAGTTGGTGTTGATGACCCAACGGCCACCGACATGATCGGCGCTGTACTCGAAGTCGCGCCGGCGCGGCGCGAGCGCGACGAACTCGCCCGGATCCGCGGCCTTCGTGCAGCGCTGTTCGCTCGACACGGTGCTGCCGAGGAAGATGCACAGGTACTGGTCGTCCTTCGTGCGGCCGACGCCCATGTAAAAGGAATCGTCTGCCTCCTCGTAGACCAGCGCGTCGGCCGAGGTCGGCGTGCCGAGCACGTGCGCCCGGACGCGCTTCGTCAGCAGCGTCGTGGGGTCCTTCTCGAGGTAGTACAGCGTGCGGTTGTCGTCGCCCCACATCAGGTTGGCGTTGGCGCCGGTGATGCGGTCGGGCAGCACTTCGCCGGTCTCCAGGTTCTTCACCTGCACCACGTACTGGCGGCGGCCGACATCGTCGGTCGCGAACGCCGCCAGCCGCCCGTCGGGGCTCACTTCGTACGTGCCGAGCTGGAAGAAGTTCTTGCCCGCGGCCATCGCGTTGACGTCGAACAGCACCTGCTCGGGCGCGTCCATCGCGCCCTTGCGGCGCGCGTGGATCGGGTATTCCTTCCCGGTCTCGTAGCGCGTGTAGTACCAGTAGCCGTCGTCGCGGTACGGCACGCTGGCGTCGTCCTGCTTGATGCGGCCGACGAGTTCGTCGTAGATGGTCGCCTCGAGCGACTCGAGCGGGCGCAGCACGTGGTCGGTGTAGGCGTTCTCGGCCTTCAGGTACGCGAGCATCTCGGCGTTCTCGCGCTTGTCGTCGCGCAGCCAGTAGTACTCGTCCTGCCGCGCGGCGCCGTGCGGCGCGCGCACCTCGTGCGGCTTCATCGCGGCGACCGGCGGCACCGGTTCGGCCGCGGCGCCGGCCGACGCGTCGGTCTTCGCGGGCGCGCCGGCGACGGGCGCATCCATCAGCTTCTGCTTGAGGAAGGTGTAGGCGAGCGCGCTCATGTACGCCGACTGCGCGTTGTTCGCCGCGCCGCCGTGACCGCCTTCGATGTTCTCGTAGTAAGTGACGTCGTGGCCCTGTTCCAGCATCCGCGCGGTCATCTTGCGGGCGTGGCCGGGGTGCACGCGGTCGTCGCGCGTGGACGTGGTGAACAGTACCGGCGGGTAGTCCACGTCGGCGCGCACCGTGTGGTACGGCGAGAACTTCTGCAGGAACGCCCATTCCGCCGGCGTGTCCGGATCGCCGTACTCGGCCATCCACGACGCGCCGGCGAGCAGCTTGTGGTAGCGCCACATGTCGAGCAGCGGTACCTGCGACACCACCGCGCCGAACAGTTCCGGGTACATCACCATCATGTTGCCGGTCATCAGGCCGCCGTTGCTGCCGCCCTGGATGCCGAGCCGCTCCGGACGCGTCACCTTGCGGGCGATCAGGTCGCGCGCGACCGCGGCGAAATCCTCGTACGCCTTGTGGCGGTTCGCCTTCAGCGCCGCCTGGTGCCAGCGCGGGCCGTATTCGCCGCCGCCGCGCGCATTCGCGACGACGTAGACGCCGCCGTCGGCCAGCCACGCGCGGCCGATGCCGCCGGAGTAGTTCGGCATCATCGATACCTCGAAGCCGCCGTACCCGTAGAGCAGCGTCGGGTTGTCGCCGTCGAGCACGAGGTCCTTCGGCGCGACGATGAAGTACGGCACCTTCGTGCCGTCGGCGCTGGTGGCGAAGTGCTGCGCGACCGAGTAGCCCGACGCGTCGAAGAACGCCGGCAGCTGCTTCAGCGTCTTCGGCGGGCCCCCGCCGATCGTGCCGATCTGCAGCGACGACGGCGTCAGGTAGTCGGCGACCGTCAGGAAGTACTCGTCGGATTCGTCGGAATCCACCGCGCTGATGCCGATGTTGCCGGTGGCCGGCACGCCGGCCAGCGGCGCGCGCGTCCAGCCGCCGGGACCCGGGGTCAGCACCGTGATGCGGTTCTTGACGTCCTCCAGCACGTTGATGAAGAAGTGGTTCTTCGTCGCGCCCCAGCTCGACAGCGAGCTGTTGGCCGTCGGCGCGAACAGCACGTCGAAGTCGCGTCCGCCGGCGAGGAAGGCGTCGAGGCGGATCGCGATCAGCGAGCCCGCCGCATGGGCCTCGCCGCCGGTCGTCCACGGCTGGCGCAGCTCGAGCAGCAGCCACTCGCGCACCAGGCCCTTCTGCGCGCCGTCCGGCACGTCGAGCTTCACGAACTTCCCGTCGCGCTGCAGGTACAGCTCGTCGGTGTAGAACGTCAGCGAGCGGTACGCCATGTGGCGCTCGTGGCCCGGCGTGTCGTCGTAGAACGTGCCCGCGGCGACGTCGCCGACCTCGCCTTCGAACGCGACGGTCGCCGCATCCATCGGCGTGCCGCGCTTCCAGACCTTGCCGATCCGGGGATAGCCGGACGTCGTCATCGAACCGTCGCCGAAATCGGTGCCGACATAGACGGTGTCGTGGTCGATCCATTCCATGCCGCCCTTCGCCTCGGGCCGGCTGAAGCCGCCCGCGACGAACGCCTTGTCGGAGACGTCGAACTCGCGCGTCACCGACGCGTCGGCGCCGCCGCGCGACAGGTCGAGCAGGCAGCGGTCGTAATCGGGCCGCAGGCACTCGGCGCCGCCCCAGACCCAGTTGACACCTTCGGCCTTGCCCAGCGCGTCGAGGTCCAGCAGCACTTCCCATTCCGGCTCGGCGCGGGCGAACTGTTCCGGCGTCGTCCGCCGCCAGACGCCCTGCGGGTTCTGCTTGTCCTTCCAGAAGTTGTAGTAGTACCCGCCGCGTTTGCTGACATACGGAATGCGCGCGTCGGAATCGAGGACCTCCAGCAGCTGCGCCCGCAGCGCGTCGAAGCCCGGCGCGTCGGCCAGTTTGGCTTCGGAATCGGCATTGCGCTCGCGGACCCAGTCGAGGGCCTTCTGTCCCTCGACGTCCTCGAGCCACTGGTACGGGTCGTCGGTCACGGGAGTGATCGCGGCGGTCGCGAGCGACGCGGAGAACGCGCCGGCGGCGAAAAGGGCGAGCGTGCTGAAACGCATGGCGGGCACCTGCGGATGGATCGGACCCCGGACGCTAGCATGGCCTCGCGCGGGGTCGCGGTAGGCCGGAAGTCATGGTCAACGCCAGTCGCGGACATGGCGCCAGCCGTCGGATCCATCGTCGTAGTACCGGCGCAGCGCTTTCACGGGGCGGTAGCCGGCGCGCGCATACAGCGCCTGCGCCGCGGCGTTGTCCTGCCGGACCTCCAGCACCAGCCCGCGGTGTCCGGCGCGTCGCGCGACCAGCTCGGCATCGGCCAGCAGCCGGCGCCCGATGCCCTGCCGGCGTTCCGGGCCGTCCACCGCCAGCGAATACAGCCAGCCGCGCCGGTCGAACCAGCGCCGACGCACCACGTGGAAGCCGACGACCCGGCCGCCGACTTCGGCGACCCGGGTCGTCGCCCGGCGCGAACCCAGCAGCCGCCGGAACAGCGCCGGGCTGATGCGGTCCCCCGGAAACTGCGCTTCGATCGCCAGCAGGGCCGGCAGGTCCGCTTCGCGCGCATCGCGCAGGCGCAGGGCCGTCGCCTCCGTTCCGGCGACGGGCTCGAACAGGGACGCGGCGGCGGGCAGCGTCGTCGTCGGCAGCGGCAGCGTGGT
>CBIHMN010000187.1:0-4871 GCA_966211005.1 uncultured Arenimonas sp. | reverse complement strand
ACGCCGAGCGGATCGGCACGAAGAGCCTGACCGTCGGCCACCGCGTGATCGACGCGGGCGACGAGGCGGTCGTCTACGCCGACGGCCACACCGTGCTGGTGTGGGTGGACCGCGCCGGCGCGACGGTGGCACTGCCGGCGGTCGTCCGCGAAGCCTGCGGCGCCACCCCGCCCCCGTAGGAGCGGCTTCAGCCGCGACCGGTTCCGGACGAGCCGGCGCGGTCGCGGCTGAAGCCGCTCCTACCGGGCGGCGGGCGCGGGGGCCGGCGCTTCGCGCCGCACCGGGAACCCGGTCGCCACCGTCCGCCCATCCGCCAGCACCAGGCCGATGCGCACGACGTCGCCTTCCGCAAGCGCGCGCTGCGGATGCATCAGCATCAGGTGCAGCCCGCCCGGCTCGAACCGCAGTTCGCCGCCGGCCGGTACGACGTTGCGGTCCACATGCCGCATCTTCGACACGCCGCCCTCCTCCACCGTGCGATGGATCATCGGCATCGCGAAATCCGCCGCGTCCACGCCGGTCACGGTCACCGGCGCGTCGCAGACATTGCGCAATACCAGGTAGCCGGCCAGCGAGGCGGCGCCCGGCGGCGCGGCTCGCACCCACGCGGCCTCGATCACCGGCTCGCAGCGCTCCGCCCCAACCGCGGCTGAAGCCGACAGCAGCAGGATCAACCCCATCACCGGTCGCATCACGTTCATGGCGCTATGTTAATCCGTCACGCTCCCGGGAGCCCTGAATGAAGCGCACGATCCTCACCTTCGCCCTCGCCACCGCCATGACCCCCGCCCTCGCCGCCGACCCGCCGCAGTTGACCGTCTACAGCGGCGACTACGACGCGGTCGCGCGTTCGACGCCGATGCCCGGGGGCCCCGGCTTCGCGCTCTACGAAACCGTTGTTTCGTTCGAACTCGCCGCCGGCGACAACATCGAATCGATCGGCGGCCTGCCGACCGCCCTCGATGCGGGATCGGTGCGCCTGCAGCCGCGCGGTGACGCGCGCGTGCGCGGCCAGCGCTTCGATTTCGCGATCGCCGGGCAGGACGACCTGCTGCGCCGCGCGGTCGGACACACGATCACCGTCGAACAGGACATCGGCGGCACGCGCCGGACGCAGACGGGCGAACTGCTCGCCGCCGGCAACGGCCTGACGCTGCGGATGCCCGACGGCCGCATCAAGGTGCTGTCGAGCTATTCCGGCTTCGAACTGCCCGACCTGCCCGGTGGCATCGTCGCCGAGCCGACACTGACCTGGACGATCGACGCGGCGCGCGCCGGCACGCAGGCGTTCGACCTCGCGTACGCGAGTGCCGGGCTCGGCTGGCGCGCCGAATACCAGGCCGATGTCGAGGGTCAGGGCCGCGCGTGCCGGATGGACTTCGACGGCGCGGCGATGGTCGCCAACCGCTCGGGTGCCGGTTTCACCGGCGTCGCGCTGACGCTCGTGGCCGGCGAGCCCAATCGCGTCGACAACGGCACCGCGATGATGGCGAAGGCCGAGCGCGCGCAGATGATGGTGGCCGACGCCGCGGTGGCGCCCACGGCCTCCGGCGAATACCACGCGTACCGCCTGCCCGGCACCGGCGACCTGCCGCAGGACAGCGTGCAGCGCCTGCCGCTGATCGATCCGGCGCGTGGCGTCCCGTGCGAACGCCGCTACGAAACGCGTGCGCCGATCGGCGGCTGGGTGCCGCCGCATCCGATCGTCGAGCCGGGCTTCGCCGGCGAAGGCGGCGAGCAGCCGGTCACCGCGAGCCTGCGCTTCCGCAACCGCGAGGCCGACGGCCTCGGCGTGCCGCTGCCCGCAGGCCGCGTGCGCGTGTTCGACGGCGGCGAGCTGCTCGGCGAATCGACGATCGCGCACACGCCGGCCGATCGCGACCTGACGCTGACGGTCGGCACGGTGTTCGACCTCACCGCGACGCGCACGCGGGTCGACTTCGCGGTCGACCGCCCGGGCCGCACGATGACCGAGAAGGTGCGCGTCACCCTGCACAACGCGAAACCGCAGGCGGCGACCGTGCACGTGGTCGAACCGCTGCCGCGCTGGAGCGACTGGGAGATCGTCGAGAGCACCGTGCCTGCGGAGAAGCGCGACGCGCAGACGGCGGCCTTCGCGGTCGACGTGCCGGCGAACGGCGAACGCGTGCTCGAGTACACCGTGCGCTATCGTTGGGCCCCCGACATCCAGATTCCCTGAAGGCCGATATGACGATCGAGCTGCACCGCGCCGGCGACCTGCTGGAAATCCGCCTCGCCCGTCCGCCGGTGAACGCCCTCGTACCGGCATTGCTGGATGCGCTGGCCACGGCGGTGCGGCAGGCACCGGCCGACGGCGCGCGCGGCATCGTGCTCGCCGGCGGGCCGGGCGTGTTCTCCGCCGGCATGGACGTGCCGCATCTCGTGAAACTGCCGGACGACCAGCTGGGTCCGGCGTGGATGTCGCTGTTCGACGCGGCGCGCGCGCTCGCCGCGTCGCCACTGCCGGTGGTCGCGGCGATCGGCGGCCACAGCCCCGCCGGTGGCTGCGTGCTGGCGCTGTGCTGCGACTACCGGATCATGGCGCGCGGCCCGTTCCGCATCGGCCTGAACGAGGTGCAGGTCGGGCTGGTCGCGCCGGACGCCATCCAGCACCTGATGCGCCGCGTCGTCGGCCCGTACCGCGCCGAGCGCCTGCTGGTGCCCGGTGCGCTGGTCGACGCGGAGCAGGCGCTGTCGATCGGGCTGGTGGACGAGCTGGTCGACGCCGGCGACGTCACCCCCCGCGCGCAGGCGTGGTTGCAGGACCTGCTGAAGCTGCCGGAAGCCGCGATGCGCGCGACGCGACGGATCGCCCGCGCGGACATGGTCGCGGCGCTGGAAGGGTTCACCGACGAGACGCTGGCCGGCTTCCTCGCCGAATGGCATTCGCCGGCGACGCAGGCAGCGCTGCAGGCGCTGGTCGCCCGCCTCGGCAAATCCTAGCCGCCGGTCGCGACCGGCCGCGCCGGATCGCTCACCCACCCGCTCCACGACGGCGCGTACACCCGCGCACCCGGCAGCCCGGCGTACTCCATCGCGAGCAGCAGGTGCGCCGCGGTGACGCCCGATCCGCACTGCAGCACCACGCGCGCCGGCGGCGTGCCTTCGAGCAGCGCCTCGAACGAGGCGCGCAGTTCCGCCGGCGGCCGGAAGCGGCCGTCGCGCAGCGTGTCGGCGTACGGCCGGTTTCGCGCACCGGGGATATGACCCGCGACCGGATCCAGCGGTTCGACCTCTCCGCGGAACCGCTCCGGCGCGCGCGCATCCAGCAGCCAGCCGGGCGCGTCGCCGAGTCGCGCCTGCACCTCGTCGGTGCCGACGATCTGCGTTTCGTCGAACTCGACGGCGCGGACCGGGAGCCCGCGATCCGCCACGTCCGCGCTTTCCACCGGCAGGTCGAGCGCCTGCCAGCGCGCGAAGCCGCCGTCGAGCACCGCGACGCGGCGATGGCCGGCGATCCGCAGCAGCCACCACAGCCGCGCGGCCGCCATCGCCCCGTCGCCGGCGTCGTAGACGACGACCTGGGTGTCGGGCGCGATGCCGAGTCGCGCGAGCGCCGCCGCGAACGCCGCCGGTTCCGGCAGTGGATGGCGTCCGCTCGCCGCCGGCTTCGACAGGTCGGACAGGTCCCGATCCAGATGCGCGTAGCCGGCGCCCGGGAGATGCGCCGCGCGATGCGCCGCGGCGCCCGCTCCCGGATCGCTCAGGGAGAACCGCGCGTCGACGATCGCGAGCCCGGGCCGGTCGAGCGCCGCGGCGAGCGCCTCCGCCGACACCAGCGCCGTCCAGTCGTCGCGGTCGTTCATCGCGCCTGCTCCAGCCGTTGCCGGAAGTTGACCAGCATCGAGGCGGTCGCGCCCCAGATGCGGTGGCCCTCCCAGCGCAATTCGAGCAGGCGCCGATGCCGGCCCTGCCATTCGACATCCTGCTCGTGCACGTTCGCCGGATCCAGCACGAACGGCAGCGGCACTTCGAACACTTCGGCGACTTCGGACGGATCGGGGACCGCCGCGTACGCCCCGCCCACCGACGCGACGATCGGGAACACGTGGAAGCCGGTGATCGTCACGAACGGGTCCAGATAGCCGCGCGGCGACGCGAGTGCCGGCGCGAGTCCCACTTCCTCGTGCGCCTCGCGCAGCGCGGCGGCGACCGGATCGGCGTCGGAATCCTCGATGCGCCCGCCCGGGAACGCGACCTGCCCGCCATGATGGCGCAGCGCGTCGGTGCGCCGCGTCAGCAGCACGCGCGGGCCGTCTTCGCGCTCCACCAGCGCCACCAGCACGGCGGCCGGGCGCAGCGGGAATTCCGGCGGGAGGAGATCGAACAGGTCGGCGCGGTTCCAGCCGGGACCGGCCGGAGGCGATTGCAGCGGATGCAGCGCGCGGTCGAGGCGTTCGAACGGGTCGAACGGCGAAGTCACACCCGGGCCGCCTCGCGCGCCGGAAGCACGGTCTCCATGATGCGCAGCCGCTCGTCGTCGCCCATCTGGCCCCAGCGGGCGATCTCGGCGGTGGTGCGGTGGCAGCCCTCGCACAGGCCGTCGGCGTCGAGCGAACAGACGCCGATGCACGGGCTGAGGACGGCACGGAAGGTCATGGGCGGGGTCCGGAAACGACATCGCCGCGCCGGGGGTGGCCCGGCGCGGCGATGGCGCGAAGTATTACTTGACGCTGACGAGCTTGATGTCGAACACCAGCGCCTGGCCCGGGCCGACCGGCGAGCGCGGGTCGTTGCCGAACGCCTGGTCGGACGGGAGGAAGATCTCCCAGCGCGATCCCATCGGCATCGTCACCAGCACGTCGCGCACGCCCTTGATCGGGAACTCGCTGACCTTGAACGAGGCCGGC
>CBIHMN010000186.1:0-4899 GCA_966211005.1 uncultured Arenimonas sp. | reverse complement strand
CACTCTCTCCGCCAATTTCCGCCCTCGGGCGGCGTGGGAATTCCGCTACGATTGCGCCCTCGGCGACAGGCCGGATGCAGGGTGACGACGAGTGGCGGACGAGCGGGAAACCGGCGAAGGGGACGCGATCGCGGCGAGCGAGTCCGCCACGGCCGTCCCGGATGCCGTGCCGCTGGTGGTCGATCTCGACGGCACGCTGCTGCGCACCGACATGCTGCACGAGTCGGCCCTGATCCTGCTGCGCGATCGTCCGCTGGCCGTGCTGCGCATCCCGTCGTGGCTGCGCCACGGCAAGGCCGCGTTGAAGCAGCGCCTGGCCACGCTGGCGGCCTTCGATCCGGCGGCGCTGCCGTACCACGAGCCGCTGCTCGAATGGCTCGGTGAACGCCGGAAAGAAGGTCGACGGCTCGTGCTCTGCACCGCGTCCGACGGCACGATCGCCGCCGCCGTCGCCGCGCATCTGGGGATCTTCGACGAGGTCATCGCCAGCGACGGACGCACGAACATGGGCGGTGCGACGAAGGCGGAAGCGCTCGCGCGCCGCTTCGGCCGGGGTGGGTTCGATTACGTCGGCGATTCGCTCGCGGACGTGCCGGTGTGGAAAGAGGCCCGACGCGGGGTCGTGGTCGGCGGGGCCGGGCGCAGCGAGCCCGCGGCGCGCGCCGTCTGCGAGATCGAGCATGTGTTCGCGCCGCCGCGTGCCGGTCTGTCGGCATGGCGTCGCGCGTTGCGCCCGCATCAGTGGCTGAAGAACCTGCTGCTGTTCGTGCCGCTGGTGGCCGGCCATGACCTCGGCGACGCGCCGGCATGGCTGGCCCTGCTGGTCGCCTTCGCCTCCTTCAGCCTGTGCGCGTCGTCGGTGTACATCACCAACGATCTGCTGGATCTCGAAAGCGACCGCCTGCACCCGCGCAAGCGGCACCGTCCGTTCGCGGCCGGCGACCTGCCGGCGTGGCAGGGCGTCGTCGCCGCGCCCCTGCTGCTCGCGACCGGCGTGATCCTCGGCGCCGCGGTGAACGCGACCTTCCTCGGCTGGCTCGCCGGCTACTTCCTGCTGACGTGCGCGTATTCGTGGGGGCTCAAGCGCGTGCTGCTGGTGGACTGCCTCACGCTGGCGCTGCTCTACACCCTGCGCATCGTCGCCGGCGCCGCCGCGGCCGCGCAGGCATTGTCGTTCTGGCTGCTGGCGTTCTCGGTGTTCCTGTTCCTGTCGCTCGCCTTCGTGAAACGCTACGCCGAACTGGAACTCCAGCAGCGACTCGGCGGCGGCAAGCTCCATGGCCGCGGCTACCACGCCACCGACGCGCCGCTCATCCAGGCCCTGGGCATCGCCGCGGCCAATGCGTCGGTGCTCGTGCTCGCGCTCTACGTGAACAGTGCCGATGTCGTGCGGCTCTACGCCGCGCCGCAGATGCTGTGGGGTGCGGTACCGGTGATGCTCTTCTGGACCAGCTGGATGTGGATGCAGGCGCATCGTGGCCGCATGCACGACGATCCGCTGGTGTTCGCCCTGAAGGACCGGGCGAGCCTGGCGGCCGGTGCCGTGTTCGCCGTCGTCCTCGTGGCGGGCGCGGTCGGGGTGCCGTGGTAGCGGTCGGCTCCTGGGGCCGGCGGACGTTCGCCGGGCACTCGGTCACGGCGCTGACCGACCGCAGCCGGGTCGCCGCCGACATCGCGGGCCGGACGGGACTCGCGTACGGCATGGGCCGCAGTTATGGCGACGTGTGCCTGAATCCCGGTGGGACGCTGTGGGCGATGCGCGGGCTCGACCGGTTCGTCGCGTTCGACGACACGACCGGGCGGCTCGTCTGCGAAGCCGGCACGCTGCTGCGCGACATCCAGCGGACGTTCGTGCCGCGCGGGTGGATGCTGCCGGTGACGCCCGGCACGCAGCTGGTGACGGTCGGCGGTGCGATCGCCAACGACGTGCACGGCAAGAACCATCATGCCCGTGGCACGTTCGGCGAGCACGTGCTGCGGATGACGCTGGCGCGCACGGACGGCAGCACCCGCGATTGCGGTCCCGGGGAAAACGCGGACTGGTTCGCCGCCACCCTCGGCGGGCTCGGACTGACCGGCGTGATCACGCAGGTCGAACTGCAGCTGCGGCGCGTACCGGGGCGGGCGCTGGCGACGGAGACGGTGCCGTTCTCGGGCATCGACGAATTCATGGCGCTCGACGGCGAGTCCGGGGCGAAGTGGGAGTACACGGTCGCGTGGATCGACTGCCTCGCGCCGGGTGCGCGCGGCATCTTCCTGCGAGCCAACCATGACGCCGCACGGGAGGCGCCGGCCCCCCCGGCACGGGCGCGCTCGATGCCGGTCGTGCCGCCGGTCTCGCTGGTGAACGGCCTGACCCTGCGCCCGTTCAACGCCGCCTACTACCGGATGAAGGCCTGGAACGCGGGTCCGGCGATCGTCGATTACGAACCGTTCTTCTATCCGCTCGACGCGATCGCCGACTGGAACCGCATGTACGGCCCGCGCGGCTTCCACCAGTACCAGTGCGTGGTACCGCGCACGGGCGGACGCGAGGCCGTCGCGGACCTGCTGCGCGCCATCGCGCGTGCCGGGCAGGGCTCGTTCCTCGCGGTGCTCAAGACGTTCGGCGAGCACGTGCTGCGGATGACGCTGGCGCGCACGGACGGCAGCACCCGCGATTGCGGTCCCGGGGAAAACGCGGACTGGTTCGCCGCCACCCTCGGCGGGCTCGGACTGACCGGCGTGATCACGCAGGTCGAACTGCAGCTGCGGCGCGTACCGGGGCGGGCGCTGGCGACGGAGACGGTGCCGTTCTCGGGCATCGACGAATTCATGGCGCTCGACGGCGAGTCCGGGGCGAAGTGGGAGTACACGGTCGCGTGGATCGACTGCCTCGCGCCGGGTGCGCGCGGCATCTTCCTGCGAGCCAACCATGACGCCGCACGGGAGGCGCCGGCCCCCCCGGCACGGGCGCGCTCGATGCCGGTCGTGCCGCCGGTCTCGCTGGTGAACGGCCTGACCCTGCGCCCGTTCAACGCCGCCTACTACCGGATGAAGGCCTGGAACGCGGGTCCGGCGATCGTCGATTACGAACCGTTCTTCTATCCGCTCGACGCGATCGCCGACTGGAACCGCATGTACGGCCCGCGCGGCTTCCACCAGTACCAGTGCGTGGTACCGCGCACGGGCGGACGCGAGGCCGTCGCGGACCTGCTGCGCGCCATCGCGCGTGCCGGGCAGGGCTCGTTCCTCGCGGTGCTCAAGACGTTCGGCGACCGTCCGTCCGCCGGGCTGCTCAGCTTCCCGATGCCGGGACTGACCCTGGCGCTCGATTTTCCCGATCGCGGCGAAGCCACGGAAGCCCTGTTCGCGCGACTCGATGCGATCGTCGCCGACGCCGGCGGTCGACTGTATCCGGCGAAGGATGGCCGAATGCCGCGGGCGATGTTCGAGCGCGGCTATCCGCGCCGCATCGCGTTCGCGCGCTTCCGCGACCCCGGCATCCGTTCGGCGATGTCACGGAGACTGCTCGATGACTGACGGAGGTGCGATGCGGATCGTGATCGTGGGGGCGACGTCGGGGATCGCCGAACGGTGCGCGCGGCTGTGGGCGACCCGGGGACCGGCCGCCATGGTGCTCGTCGCCCGCGACGCGCCGCGCGTCGAACGGGTCGCCGCGGACCTGCGCGTGCGCGCGCCCGGCGCGGCCGTCACGACGGTCGTCACGGACCTCCGCGCGGCGATGGACGTCCGCGCGATCGTCGATGCGATCGTGGCCGACGGCTCCCCGGACGTCGTGCTGATCGCGCACGGCGCGCTTCCCGACCAGCCGCGATGCCAGTCGGACACCGACGCCGCGCGCGATGCGCTCGACATCAACGGCGTGTCGCCGGTGCTGTTCGCCGAAGCGTTCGCCGCGCACCTGGAGCAGGCGGGACGGGGCACGCTCGCGATCATCGGCTCGGTCGCCGGCGATCGGGGCCGCAAGTCGAATTACGTCTACGGCGCGGCGAAGGGGCTCGTCGCCCGCTATGCCCAGGGCCTGCAGCACCGGTTCGCGAAGACCGGCGTCCGGGTCGTGCTGGTGAAACCGGGACCGACCGACACGCCGATGACCGCGCATCTGAAACAGGCGGGCGCCCGGCTCGCCGACGCCGACGCGGTCGCCGCGGCGATCGTCCGCGCCGTCGCGCGCGGGACTCCGGTGCTCTACGCGCCGGCGAAATGGTGGCTGATCATGCAGGTCATCCGCCACCTGCCGTCGCGGATCTTCAACCGGCTGGATCTCTGACGATGTCCGCATCGACCCGGGACGCTGCCACGGCCCTGCTGCGCGCCGCGGGCAAAGGGATCTTCCCGCTGGCCATGGTGCTGACCGCCGTCGCGCTGTTCGTGCCGTTGGCGCCGGTGCTGCCGGCCTCGGGCCTCGACCATTCGTGGATGCTCGGCATGAACCAGGCCGTCGCCCAGGGCCTCGTGTTCGGGCGCGATATCGTCTTCACGTTCGGGCCGTACGCATCGGCGTACACGAGGGAGTTCCATCCGGCGACGGACGCGCGGATGCTGTGGAGCACGCTGTTTCTCGCGGCGTCGTTCGCGCTGGTCGCGACGGTGGTGTTCCGCGACGCGCGTTGGCCATGGCGGCTGGCCTTGCCGGTCGTGCTCGCCGGATTCGTGTACTCGCGCGACGCACTGCTGTTCTTCATGCCGCTGCTGGCCGGCGCCCATGTTTTCCTGGTCGCGTCGCCGCGACGAACCGCGACGACGGCCGACGACGAAGCGCCCGACCCGACGTCGGCGGCTCCAGTGCGGCCTGGCGACACCGTCGCGACGCTCGGGCAGCTGGCGGCTTCGTTCGCGCCACTGGGGTTGCTGCCGCTGATCAAGGGGTCGCTGCTCGTCGCGTGCGTCGCGGTA
>CBIHMN010000185.1:0-4913 GCA_966211005.1 uncultured Arenimonas sp. | reverse complement strand
CGCGCGCTTCTTGTTGTCGTCGATCGTGGACATGGCGGGATTCCTCGGAGGTCGTGTGGCGATGGAAGGCAGGTTAGGCGGCGCGGGTCTCACGGACTGAGAAGTTTCCGCCGGTTCCGATGCTCCGCGCGAAACACCGTCGCGGGCAGCCGATTCGGCTTCGATGCGCTGTAGGGAAAGGGATTTCTTCTTCGGGGATTTCCGGCGACCGCCGCTCACCGGTTCGGCCTCACGAGGCCGCAGTACAGGCCTTCGATCGCGAAGTCCTGATCGTCGCGCACGACGATCGGCGCGAAGTCCGGGTTGCGCGGCAGCAGGCGGATGCCGTCCTTGCCGACCTTCAGCAATTTCACGGTGATCTCGTCGTCGATGCGGGCGACGACGATCTGGCCGCTGCGCGCGTCGGTGGTGCGGTGCACGCCGATGAGGTCGCCCGACAGGATGCCTTCGTCGCGCATCGAATCGCCTTTGACCCGGAGCAGGTAATCGGGCGCCGGCGAGAAGAACACGCGGTCGAGCAGCACCATGTCGTGCATACCGGCGTCGGCGCCGATCGGCAGGCCTGCCGCGACCTGGCCGAGCACCGGCAGCCGGAGCGCGTCGTCGGGGACGGGGGAAGCGGCATCCCCGGCCGCCGGGACGAGGTCGGCGGCCGGGGACGCCACGAGCCGGATGCCGCGGGCCTGCCCGGGGACGCGACGGATCGCCCCGGCCTGCTCGAGGGCCTCGAGGTGGTATTGCGCGGCGCGAACGCCCTTGAACCCGAACGCGTGTGCGATCTCCACCTGGGACGGCGGGACGCCGTCGGTTTCGATCCGCTCGGCGATCAGCGCGAGGATGGCCTGCTGGGTGTCGGTGATTTCCATTAGTAGTAATACTACTAACGAAGCGACCGGGGGTGTCAAGCCTTTTCGCCGGTTTCCTTTGGGGAATCGCGGCTGAAGCCGCTCCTACGGGGTGGCGGCGGCGAGGGACAGGAGGCCCGAGAGTGCGGCGTCGACGGTCTGGCGGCGCACCGCCTCGCGGTCGCCGCTGAAATGGAACAGCTGCGCGCGCGGGTAACCGCCACGCCGTTTCCAGCCGATCCAGACCGTCCCGATGGGTTTCCCCGGCAGGCCGCCGGTCGGTCCGGCGATGCCGGTGACCGCGACCGCGACGCTGGCGCCCGACGTGACCAGCGCACCGGACACCATTTCGAGCACCGTTTCCTGGCTGACCGCACCGTGCGCGGTCAGCGTCTCGGGGCGCACACCGAGCAGCGCCTGCTTCGCTTCGTAGCTGTAGGCCGCGATCCCGCAGTCGAACCACGCCGAGCAGCCGGGGATGTCGGTGACCATCTTCGCGATCCAGCCCCCGGTGCAGCTCTCGGCGGTCGCGAGCATCAGGTGGGCGGACTGCAGCGCGGCGCCGACCTGGCCGGCCAGCGCATGCAGCGCGTCGTCGTCGGGAGTGGCCGTCGTGTCCATGGCGGCAGCGTAAGCCGCCGCGCCGCGCGCGTCATCCCCGCAGGCCGCTTCAGTGCGCGAGATCGACCGCGAGCCGCGCCGGCGCGTCCAGCACCCGCGGGGTATAGCCGGCGGGCCGCTTCACCGCGGCGACCCAGGTCACTTCGCCCTCGAAGTCGCAGACGCGCGCCAGTGCGACCAGGTTGGTCATGCCGAAGGCGCGCAGCTTCGGGCCGGTCGTGCTTTCGCCCTGCGCCGTGTGCGCCTGCGCGCCCATGAAGCGCACCTGCAGCCACGCATCGCCCGGCAACCGCACGACATGGCCGCTGCCGCATTCGTAGACGGGCCGGTCGACGTAGGAAATGGACCACGCCGGCAGGCCGTCGCCGTCGAACTCGAAGACGATGCGATCGGCGCCCGGCTGCTCGCCGACGCGCAGCGCGCGCAGGATCGGCACGTCCGGCAGCGTGTGGGTCGCGTCGGCGCGGGAATCGGCCGTCGTCGGCGTGGGCTCCGGGGCCGTCGCCGGCTCCGCGGGCACGTCCGCCGGCGCCGGAATCGGTGCGAGTTCGGGCACGGTGTGCGGAGGCAGCGTGGCCTCGCCCTCCGCCGCCCCGGGCGGCGCGTCGCCGCCGCAGCCGGCCGCCGCGAGTGCGAGCAGCGCCACCGCCGCGATGGCGACGCGCTGTCGCCGGGGACACGATGACCGACCAAATTCGAAAAGTGCGGGAAGGCGGCGTTTCGACATGGGCGGACGCTATCGCCGCCGTCGTGCACCGGTCGTGACGCGTCGCCACGCGCGGGCGGTTGGACTAAGCTGCCTCGCCCGGTTTCCCGTCATTCCGCCCTCCCCGTCATGTCCTGCGGTCCTTCCTGCCCATGAGCGGCGATTCGTCGTCGCACTCCCCGGTGATGCGCCAGTTCCTCGCCGCGAAGGCGGAGAACCCGGACATCCTGCTGTTCTTCCGGATGGGCGATTTCTACGAGCTGTTCTACGACGACGCGCGCAAGGCGGCGCGACTGCTCGACATCACGCTGACGCAGCGGGGCCAGTCGGCGGGGCAGCCGATACCGATGGCCGGCGTGCCGGTGCATGCGGCCGAAGGTTATCTGGCGCGGCTCGTCGCGCTCGGCGAATCGGTGGCGATCTGCGAGCAGATCGGCGATCCGGCCGCGTCGAAGGGGCCGGTCGAGCGCAAGGTCGTGCGCATCGTCACGCCGGGAACGGTCACCGACGAGGCGCTGCTGCAGGAACGCCGCGACACGCTGCTGCTGGCGCTGTCGCGCGGGCGCGCCGGCTTCGGGCTCGCATGGGCCGATCTGGCCGGCGGGCGGTTCCTCGTCGGCGAAGTGGCGGACGAGGACGCGCTGGCCGCCGAACTCGCACGGCTGCAGCCGGCCGAAACGCTGGTGCCGGACGAAGACGGCTGGCCCGCGGCGGTGCTCGCGCTGCCCGGTCTGCGCCGCCGGCCGCCGTGGGGTTTCGAGGCCGACGCGTGCCGCCGGCAGGTGCTGCGCTTCTTCGGCCTGCACGACCTCGCCGCGTTCGGCCTCGACGACCGCCCGCTCGCTACCGGCGCCGCCGGCGCGCTGCTCGCCTACGTCGAGGAGACGCAGAAGCAGCGCCTGCCGCACCTGACCGCGATCGCGTTCGAATCGGCCGACGACGGCATCGCGCTGAACGCGGCGACGCGGCGGCATCTCGAACTCGACAGCCGCGTCGACGGCCGCGTCGAGCACACGCTGCTGGGCGTGCTCGATGCGAGCGTGAGCCCGATGGGCGGGCGGCTGCTGCGGCGCTGGCTGAACCGGCCGCTGCGCGATCGCCGCGTGCTCGGCGAGCGGCACCACGCGGTCGGCACGCTGCTCGCGGCCCGCGAGCACGACGCGCTGCGCGAGCGGTTCCGCGGCCTCGGCGATCTCGAACGGATCCTGTCGCGCATCGCGCTGCGGTCCGCGCGGCCGCGCGACCTTTCGACGCTGCGCGACGGGTTGGCGATGCTGCCCGACCTGCAGGCGCTGCTGGCGCCGCTCGATTCGCCGCGCCTCGCGGCCCTGTCGGCCGAACTGGGCGAGCACGCCGGCGACGCCGGGCTGCTCGCGCGCGCCGTGGTCGCGCAGCCACCGGTGCTGCTGCGCGACGGTGGCGTGCTCGCGCCGGGATTCGACGCCGAACTCGACGAGCTGCGCGAGCTCTCGGCCAATGCCGACGGCTTCCTGGTCGACCTCGAAGCGCGCGAGAAGGCCGCCACCGGCATCCCGACGCTGAAGGTCGGCTACAACCGCGTGCACGGCTACTTCATCGAGATCAGCAAAGGGCAGGCGGACCGCGCGCCGGTGCATTACACGCGCCGGCAGACGCTGACGGGCGCCGAGCGCTACATCACCGAGGAACTCAAGGCGTTCGAGGACAAGGTGCTCGGCGCGCGCGAGCGTTCGCTGACGCGCGAGAAGGCGCTGTACGAGCAGCTGCTCGACTCGCTGGCCGCGCATCTGTCGCCGCTGAAACGCTGCGCCGCCGCGCTCGCGGAGCTGGACGTGCTCGCGTCGTTCGCCGATCGCGCGCAGGCGCTGGACTGGAGTGCGCCGGAACTCGTCGACGCGCCGTGCCTGCGGATCGAGCGCGGCCGGCACCCCGTGGTGGAAGCGGTGCGCGACGAACCGTTCGAGCCGAACGACCTGCGGCTCGACGACGACCGGCGGATGCTCGTGATCACCGGACCTAACATGGGCGGCAAGTCGACGTACATGCGCCAGGTGGCGCTGATCGTGCTGCTGGCGCACATCGGCAGCTTCGTGCCGGCGGCGCGCGCGGAGATCGGGCCGATCGACCGCATCCTGACGCGCATCGGCGCCGGTGACGACCTCGCGCGCGGCCAGTCGACCTTCATGGTCGAGATGGCGGAGACGAGCTACATCCTGCACCACGCCACGGCGCGGTCGCTGGTGCTGATGGACGAGATCGGTCGCGGCACGTCGACCTACGACGGCCTCGCGCTCGCCGAAGCGTGCGCACGCCGGCTCGCGGCGCACAACCGGGCGTGGACGCTGTTCGCGACGCACTATTTCGAGCTGACCGCGCTCGCCGAACCCGGCAGCGGCATCGCCAACGTGCACCTGGACGCGGTCGAACACGGCGACCGGCTGGTGTTCATGCACGCGGTGAAGGACGGGCCGGCGAACCGCAGTTTCGGGCTGCAGGTGGCGGCGCTCGCGGGACTTCCGCGCGCGGTCGTCGAACAGGCGCGGCGCACGCTCGCCGAGCTGGAGAACCGCGGCGCCCCGACGGCGGTGGCGGCGACGTCGCCGACGGCGCTCGATTCGCCGCTGCAGTTCGGGTTGTTCGCGCCGCAGGCATCGCCGGCGCTCGAGGCGCTGCAGGCGATCGATCCCGACGAACTGACGCCGAAGCAGGCGCTCGAAGCCCTGTACCGCCTGAAAGCCCAGCTGTAGGAGCGGCTTCAGCCG
>CBIHMN010000184.1:0-4914 GCA_966211005.1 uncultured Arenimonas sp. | reverse complement strand
TACCTCGACCAGGTGTTCGTGCACGGCCTGATCCACGCCGACCCGCACCCCGGCAACATGGTGCTGACGCCGGAACACGACCTGGTGCTGCTCGACCTGGGCATGGTCGCGCACGTGCCGCCGCGGCTGCGCGACCAGCTGCTCAAGCTCGTGCTGGCGACCGTGGAAGGCCGCGGCGAACAGGCGGCCGAGACGCTGATGCACATGTCGACGCGGCTCGAGGAATTCGACGAAGCGCGTTTCATCCGCGAGATCGGCCGCATGGTGTCGCGGTTCTCGTCGTCGGAAACCGGCGCCGAATCGGAAGGCGACTTCCTGCTGGCGATGATCAAGGTCGGCATCGACTGCGGCCTGAAGCCGCCGGCCGAGCTGACGATGCTGGCCAAGACGCTGCTCAATCTCGAATCGGTGATGCTCGCGCTCGATCGCGACGTGTCGATGAAGAACCTGCTGCGCGGCCACATGGAATCGCTGTTCACCGCGCGCATGAAGTCGAGCCTCGACCTGGGCCGCATGGCGACCGACGCGCTCGATCTGCAGGAACTGCTGCGCGAGGCGCCGCCGCGCCTGTCGGTACTGCTGCGCACGCTCGCCGACAACCGCTTCAAGGTGCATGTCGCCGGCCTCGAGGAGGCGCGGCTGATCGAGGGCATCCAGAAGGTCGCCAACCGCATCACCGCCGGCGTCATCGCCGCGGCGATGATCGTCGGCGCATCGATGATCATGCGCATCCGCACCGACCACCAGATCTTCGGCTATCCCGCGCTGGCGCTGGTGATGTTCGTGATCGCCGTCGGGCTCGGCACGGCGCTGATCGTCGCGTCGCTCGTGACCGACCGCCGCACCAAGCCGAACGAACACAAGGATCCCCTGTAGGCACGGCCGCAGGAGCGGCTTCGGCCGCCAACCCCTTCCGGCGTGGTAGGAAGGGACCTGGCGATCGCGGAGCGAAGAATGGACCGGCCAGCGCGCGACGTGATCCGGCCGGGACCGGACGACATCGAGTGGATGACGGCGCTGCTGACGCAGGCGTTCCTCGTCGAGGCGCCGACGACGCATCTTTTCGTCGGCCCGCACCGCGAGCGCCAGGTCCGCTATTTCATGCGCTGCAGCGTCGCGTACGCGGCGCACTTCGGCGAATGCCATGCGACCGCCGAGCGGCGCGGTGTCGCGCTGTGGCTGCTGCCGGGCGCGACGGCCATGACCCCTGCCCGGATGCGCGTGGCGGGCATGTTCTCGGCCCCGTGGCGGATGGGTCCCCGCGCGTTCCTCCGCTTCATGGGGTTCGCCGCGCATACCGACCGCCTGCACCGCGCCGCGGTGCCGGAGCCCCACTACTACCTGTTCGCGCTCGGCGTGCATCCCGATGCGCGCGGCGAAGGCATCGGCCGGCAGCTCACGCGCGGGATGTTCGAACGCGCCGACCGGGAAGGGCGGCCGGTCTATCTGGAGACGCAGGACGCCCGCAATGTCCGGCTCTACGAGAGCCTCGGCTTCGAGCTCGTGGTCGAGGAGGCGTTCCCGAAGCTCGACGGTCTGGTGAACCGGGGCATGGTGCGGCGCCCCCGCTGACGGCGCGCGGTCGCGTCAACCCGCCTTCCGGCGTGCCGGGGCCTTGCGCGCCGACTTCTTCGCCGCCTTCTTCGCCGTCGTCTTCTTCGCGGGCGCCTTGTCCGACGACTTCTTCGCCTCGCCCTTCTTCGCGGCCTTCTTCGCCGGGGCCTTGGCGGCGGCCCCGGTGCGCTTGCCGCTGGCGAGGCTCTGTTCGAGCAGCGCCATGAAGTCGACGACATTGGTCGCCGCGTCCTCGCCCGGCTCCTCGCCGTCGTCGTCGTCGATGCGCGTGGTCGCGCCCTCTTCCTTCAGCCGCTCGTCGATCACCTTCTTCAGGCGCTCGCGGAATTCGTCCTTGTACTCCGCCGGCTTCCATTCGCTCGACATGCTGTCGACCAGCTTCTTCGCCATGTCCATCTCGGCCTTGCTGATGCGGTAGTCGGAAGCGGCGCCCTCGGGCAGGGCATAGTCCTCGAAATCCACCAGTTCCTGCGGAAAGCGCAGCAGCATCAGCACCAGCGCGTCGTCCTGCGGCTTCACCATGCACAGGTACTCGCGCGTGCGGATCACGACGCGGCCGATGCCGACGCGCCCGAGGCCCTTGAGCGTCTCGCGCAGCAGCACGTAACCCTTCTCGGCCTTCTTGCCGGGCACCAGCACGTAGGGCTTCTCGAAATAGCGCGTGTCGATGGCGTCCTCGTCGACGAACGCCTGCATCTCCACCGCCTCGCGGCCTTCGGGCGCCGCGCGCTTGAAGTCCTCCTCCTCGATCACGACGTAGCTGCCCTTGCTGTACTCGAACGCCTTGACGATCTCCTTCCACGGCACTTCCTCGCCGGTCTCGGCGTTGACGCGCTCGTAGCGCACGGCGGCCTTGTTCCGGCTGTCGAGCATGCGGAAGGAGATGTCCGTGCGCCGCTCGCCGGCCATCAGGCTCACCGGGATGTTGAGCAGGCCGAACGACAGGGTTCCGGTCCAGATCGGGCGGGCCATCCGGGTGTCTCCATGCCACGGGACCGTCAACTTGCGACCGGCATCGTCGTCGCCCGGTGAATCGGGGGCAGGACATGGCCGTCACCGGCGCGGTGCGATGGTCCGGCGCGACATGGAAAAGACGACGGGCGAGATGCTGCAGGGACTGCCGCCGGTGGCGGCGCCCGATGCGGAGCGGCTGGTGCTCGGCAGCATGCCGGGCACGGAATCGCTGCGGCTGCGGCAGTACTACGCGCACCCCCGCAACCACTTCTGGCCTATCGCCGGCGAACTGTTCGGCGCCTCGCCGGCGCTGCCCTACGAGGCGCGGCTGGCGGCGCTGAAGCGCGCGCGGGTGGCGGTGTGGGACGTGCTCGACGCGTGCCGGCGGCCCGGCAGCCTCGATTCGGCGATCGATCCCGAGAGCGTGCGCGTGAACGACTTCGCCGGCTTCTTCGCGGTGCATCCGCAGCTGCGCCTGGTCGCCTTCAACGGCGCGTACGCCGAGGCGACCTTCCGCACGCGCGTGCAGCTCGGACCGGCGCCGCCGCCGTCGCACATCGAGTTCGTGCGGCTGCCGTCGACCAGTCCGGCGAACGCCTCCGTCCCGTATGCCGAGAAGCTCGAGCGCTGGGCCGCCGCGCTCGGAGGCCGTGCGTGACGCGCGTGCGGCGGCACGACTGCGCGATCGTCGGTGCCGGGCCGGCGGGCCTCGCCGCCGCGACCTATCTCGCGCGCTACCGGCGCGACGTCGCCGTCGTCGACAGCGGCGACAGCCGCGCCGCCAAGATCCCGCGCTCGCGCAACGTGCCCGGGTTCCCGGACGGGATTTCCGGCGTGCGCCTGCTGGAGCGTCTCCGGCTGCAGGCCGGGAAAGCCGGCATCGTCGTGACGCCCGGCTGCGTCGACACGATCGAGGGCGAGGACGGCGATTTCGTCGTGCGCCACGGGCGACGCGTCGTGCACGCCCGCCGGGTGCTGCTCGCGACCGGCATGACCGACCACGTGCCGCTGCCCGGACTGACGAAGCGCGCGACGCTGCGCGGCGTCGTGCGCTGGTGCCCGATCTGCGACGGCCGCGAGGCCACCGACCGCCGCGTGGTGCTGCTCGGCGAGGTCGAGGACGGCGTGTCGCATGCGCTGTTCCTCCGCACGTGGACGCGGAAGCTGACACTGGTGATCGCACCCGGCCCGTCACTGCCGGCGAAAGCGCGGCGCCAGCTCGCCGACGCCGGCATCGAGCTGGTGCGCAAGGCGGTGGACCGTGCGCGCATCGCCTCCGGCGACGGCGGCGAACTGCAGTGCGCGGACGGCAGCACGATCCCGTTCGACATCGTCTACCCGATGACCGGCGGCCGTTCGCGCTCGCAGCTCGCGCTCGCGCTCGGCGCGCGCTTCGGCAGCGACAAGGCGCTGGTCTGCCTGAAGGGGCAGTCCACCTCGGTGCCGGGTCTGCACGCGGCCGGCGACGTGGTGGCGACGCTGCACCAGATCGCCGTCGCCTTCGCGCAGGGCGCGCAGGCGGCGACGAGCATCCACAACGCCCTTCCGCGCAATTTCCGCTGACGCGGCGCTCAGCCGGTGCCGGGGCCCGGCTTGTCCCTGGCCGGCAGGAAATCGCGGAAGACCTCGAAGGTCTTCCACGCCGGCACCGGAGGCGTGTGGTCCGGCCGTGGCGCATGCACCGAATGCTCCAGCAGCTGCAGGCGGTGGATGTAGCGCGGGCAGTTGGGAAAGATCGCGGTGGCGGTGACGTGGACGAGGAAGACGGCACCCGACGGCGCGTCCGGCGCGTCGCCGACCGCGCGCACCCCGGCGGTGCCGTTGACGCGCAGGCGCTTCTGGCGCTCGAAGTCGACGAAAAGCAGGCCGACGTGCGGATTGACGCGCACGTTTCCCCACGAGCGGTACATGCCGTTGCCGTCGTAGTCGGGGAATTCGAGCGCGTCGGCGGCGACGACCCGCACGAAGCCCGGCAGGCCGCCCTTGTACGAACAGTCGGGCCGGCCGTCGGCGTCGGCGGTGGCGACGAAGAACATCGCGCAGCCTTCGATGAAGGCACGGTCCTCGTCGGTGAAGGCGGTGCGCAGGGTCACCTGCGCGAGGCGGTCGGCGAGACGCCGGGTGTCCCGGGCATCCTGCAGTTCGCGCATCCCTTCGTGGTATCGCGGCGCATCGCTCATGGGCGTTCTCCCGGACGCCCATCGTTCGCCCGGGGCCGGACGGCGGTCAAGACGCGGTGCGGAACGGAATTCCCCGGGCAGGCGACCGCTGGCACGCCCCGTGCAACGCCGGACTGTTCATCCCACGGAGCGATGCGATGACCACACCCACCCCGCCGCCGGCGGCGGCGACCCTCGACGAGCTGATCGAGGCGCTGAACGACGG
>CBIHMN010000183.1:0-4956 GCA_966211005.1 uncultured Arenimonas sp. | reverse complement strand
ATCGGCGGATCGGGCAGGTTGACGACGGGGGGAAGCCGGGGGCATGGTCGCGATTCTGCGTCATAAGCGCGCCCCAGGTCATCCCGTGCTGCGTGCGATCCCCCTGCCCGCGTTCGACGACAACTACATCTGGCTGCTCGCCGCCGACGACGGTGCGGCGATCGTCGTCGACCCCGGGGACGCCGCGCCGGTGCTGCGTGCGGCGGCCGACGGCCTCCGGCCCGTGGCGATCCTGCTGACGCACCACCATGCCGATCACGTCGGCGGTGCCGCCGAACTCGCGGCCCGCTTCGACGTGCCGTGCCACGGCCCGCACGACCCCCGGATCGACGCGGCGGATCGTCGCCACGACGATGGCGACACCGTCGCGATCCCCGCGCTCGACGCGACGTTCGCGGTGATGGCGATCCCCGGGCATACGCGCACGCATATCGCGTTCCATGGGGCGGGCCACCTGTTCTGCGGCGACACGCTTTTCAGCCTCGGCTGCGGGCGCCTCTTCGAAGGCACGCCGGCGCAGATGCTGGACTCGCTCGATCGGCTCGCGGCGTTGCCGGGCGACACCGCGGTCTGCTGCGGGCACGAATACACGCAGGACAACGGCCGCTTCGCGCGTGCCGCCGAACCGGGCAACGCACGGCGCGATGCGTACCTGGCGCAGGTCGCGACGCGACGTGCCGCCGGTGAACCGAGCCTGCCCTCGACGATCGCGCTCGAGCGCGCGACCAATCCGTTCCTGCGCGTGGACGAGCCGGAAGTGCGCGCGACGCTGGCCGCGCGATGCGGCCGCGTTCCGGCCGATCGCCTCGACGCCTTCGCGGCGCTGCGGCGCTGGAAGGACGGGTTCCGGTGACGCGACGCGTGCGCCCCGCCCTGCCCGCGGCGGCGCTGCTGTCGCTGGCGGTCGCGGCCTGCCAGGCCCCCGTGCGGCCGGATCCGACCGAGCCGGCCGAGCCCGTCGCGGTGGTCGCGATCCGGCCGGCGGTGGTCGCGACGCCGCCGGTAGATGCCGAGCCGCCCCCGCCGCCGCCCGTCGAGCCGGATCCGGTCGACACCGGCGCCGAGGTCTTCGACCGGATGGCCGCGCGCTTCACGCCGCCGGTGTGCGTCAAGGGCGAGCGCAACCGCGCGTGGCGCCGTCGCTACGCGGGCCACCCGGCCGTCTTCGCCCGGCACGTCGAGGCCGTGCTGCCGCTGATGGCGTACGTGCTCGCCGAGGTGGAGGCGCGCGACCTGCCGGGCGAGTTCGTGCTGATCCCGCTGGTCGAATCGTGGTATCGGCCGGACGCGATCGGCCCCGGTGGGCCGGCCGGCATGTGGCAGATGATCGGAAGCACGGCCCGGAACCACGGCATCGCGATCCAGAACGGCTACGACGGCCGGCTCTCGCCGGTCGCGTCCACGGAAGCCGCGCTGGGCTACCTGCAGACATTGTCGGAAATGTTCGACGGCGAATGGCGCGCGATCGCGATGGGTTACAACGCGGGCGAGAACCGGATCCTGCGCGCGTTCCGTGCCGGCGACGACCGGCGGGTGTCGGGCGAACGGCGCCTGCCGCACGGCCTGTCGCCGGTGACGTACGACTACGTCGCGAAGTTGCGCGGGCTCGCCTGCCTGTTCGCGAAACCGGAGCGCGCCGGGCTGGTGCTGCCGCGCGAAACGCATTTCCTGCCGCTGACGCGACTGGAGTTGCCCCCCGGCATCACCAGCCTCGACCAGGCGGCGGTGCGGCTCGGCGCCGACGCCGCCGCGCTGCGCAAGCTCAATCCCGCGTTCCGCGGCGGGCAGGTACCGAGCGGCGCGCCGCGCCAGGTGCTGGCGCCGATGACGTCGCTGACGGCGCTGTCGATCGTGCGTGACGCGCCTCCGGACGCGGACGTGCCACCGGCGGCCGCGGCCGGCGATGCGCGCACGCACCGCGTCGCGCGCGGCGACACGCTGTCGCGGATCGCCGCCCGCTATCGCGTGCCGCTGGAGGAGCTCTACCGGATCAACGGGCTGACCGGCCGCTCCCTGCTGCGGATCGGCCAGACCATCCGCGTCGATCCCTGACCCGTGCTTGGCGGTATGGACCGGCGCGGGTCAAACTAGGCGCCATTTCGCCGCGTCCGCGGCCACGGGAGAACACCATGGGATTCCTATCCGGCAAGCGGGCGCTGATCGTCGGCGTGGCCAGCCAGCGGTCGATCGCCACCGGCATTTCCGAGGCGATGCACCGCGAAGGCGCGGAACTCGCGTTCACGTACCAGAACGAGAAACTGAAGTCGCGGGTCGAGGACGCGGCGAAGGACTGCGGCTCGGACATCGTGCTTCCGCTCGACGTCGCCGACGACGCGCAGATCGACAACGTGTTCGCCGAGCTCGGCAAGCGCTGGGACGGCTTCGACATCCTCGTGCACTCGGTCGGCTTCGCGCCGCGCGAGGCGATCGAGGGCGAATACCTTTCAGGCCTGACGCGCGAGAACTTCCGCATCGCGCACGACATCTCCAGCTACAGCCTCGCGGCACTGGCCAAGGCGGCACGGCCGATGATGAAGGGCCGCGGCGGCAGCATCCTGACGCTGAGCTACCTCGGCGCCGAACGCGCGCTGGTGAACTACAACGTGATGGGCGTCGCCAAGGCGAGCCTGGAAGCGAACGTGCGCTACCTCGCGCTGAACCTCGGGCCGGAAGGCACGCGCGTGAACGCGATCTCCGCCGGGCCGATCAAGACGCTCGCCGCCGCCGGCATCGCCAACTTCCGCAAGATGCTCGGCCATGTCGAGGAATACGCGCCGCTGCGCCGCAGCGTCACGATCGAGGACGTCGGCAATGTCGCCGCGTTCCTGTGCTCCGATCTCGCGGCCGGCGTGACCGGCGAGATCACCTACGTCGACGCCGGTTACAACATCCTCGGCATGACCGGCATCGAGGGCGTCTGAGCCCTCAGAGCCGGTCTTCCGCGACGGTGATCTCGAAGCCGTCGCGCAGCGACTTCATGTAGGCCTCGAACTCGACGAGGCCGCGCGCGCGCGCCAGCTGTTCGAGCAGCATGTCGCGCTTGGCGTCGTCGAGCGACGACAGGTCGCCTTCCTTCACCGCGGTCACTTCGAACAGCACGTGCCGGTCCGGACCGACGCGCGCGATGCCGTAAGCCGGCGCGCCCTCGGCGGGGGCCGGCGTCGCGAACACGGCCTGCACCAGCGGCGGCGGCAGCTGTGCCTGGCGGCCCACGTCCGGCAGCGGGGCGATCGTACGGCCGACGTCGGTCGCGAGCGTCTCCAGCGATTCACCGTCGCGCGCGCGCTGCAGCAGCGCTTCGGCCTGCGCCTGCGACGCCTTCGAAAGGCGGTCGGCGTTGAAATCGGCCAGCACGCGCTCGGCGACCTGCTCGTACGGCTGCGCCGCCTCCGGCTGGTGTTCGACGACGTGGATGGCGACGACGTGCCCCGGACCGATCTCGAGCGTGTCGCTCACCTGGCGATCGAGGCGCTGGTTGTCGCTGAAGGCGGCGCGGCGGACGTCTTCGATCGCGGCGATGCCCTCGCCCTGCGTGCGCGTGAACAGCGGCGTGCGCTGCAGTTCCAGGCCGAGTTCCTTCGCCGCCGGCGCCAGCGCGGTCGGCGTGCGGTAGATCAGCTCCAGCAGCTTGCCGGCGCGGTCGGAGAACGCGCGCTCGCGCTCGGTGTCCATGTACTGGGCGGCGAGTTCCTCGCGCACTTCCTCGAACGGGCGCTCGCTGCCGGCGGTGATGTCGCGCAACGCGATGACATGCCAGCCGGCCGGCGTGCGCACCGGGTCGCTGACGGCGCCGACCGTATCGAGTCCGGCCAGCGCGGCTTCGAACGCGGGCCCGATCGTGCCCTCCTCGATCACGCCGAGGTCGCCGCCTTCCGTCTTCGAGCCGAGGTCGTCGGAATGTTCGCGGGCGAGCGCGGCGAAGTCGGCACCCGGGGCGCGCGCGGCTTCCGCGAGTTCTTCCGCGCGCGCGCGGGCCTTGGCATCGGCATCGGCGTCGGCGTCGGCCGGCAGGGCCACGAGGATGTGGGCGGCCGAACGGCGCGGCTCGGTGACGAAACGCGCGCGCTGCTGCGTGTACAGCTCGCGCAGCATCCGCTCGTCGGGCGCGACCGGCGGCGGCAGCGCCGACGCGTCGATCTCGACGTATTCGATCGCGACCTGTTCGGGCGTGCGGTAGCTCGACGCGTTGTCGTCGTACCACTGCCGCAGTTCGGCTTCGGCGGGCGCCGCTTCCGGCAGCGACGGCGTCGGCAGGTCCACGAGCGAGATGTCGCGCGTCTGCTGGCTGAGCGCGAGGAACGAATCGAGTTCCGACTTGCCGGCGATGGCCGTCTGAATGATCTCGTCCGGCAGCGCCTGCTGCGCCATCTGCTCGCGGATGCGCGCCATGAACTGCGCGTGCGTCAGGCCCTGGGAGGCCAGCGCGAGGCGGTACTGCTCGACGCTGTACGCGCCGTTCGCCTGGAACTGCGGCATCGACTTCAGGTACGCGGCCGCCTCGGCTTCGCTGACGGTGATGCCGTCGCGCGCCGCGGCGAGCGCCAGGATCTCCTCGTCGATCATCTGGTCGAGCACTTCGCGCTTGTTGTCGAGGTTCTCGAATGCGCCGCTGTCGAACGCGTCGCCCTGGCGCTGGCGTTCCTGCGCGCGCACCTGCTCGAAGCGGCTGCGGAACTGGTCCTGCGAGATGTCGACCGACTGTCCGCCCCAGCCGAGGAACTTCGCCGGCCCCTCGATGCGCGCCGAGAACGTCTCGAGCTTCGGCGCGAAGTACGACTCGATTCCGAAAAACGCCATCGTGACGATGATCAGACCGAGGATCACGTAGGCGATCCAGCCGGAGGACTTGTCGCGGATGTTCTGCAGCATGGGTTAGGCGACTCGGTGCGTGGCACCGGACAGCGGTGCCGGAAAAAAACGAAGGCGCCCTTGCGGGGCGCCCTCGGGGACATGGCG
>CBIHMN010000182.1:0-4978 GCA_966211005.1 uncultured Arenimonas sp. | reverse complement strand
ACACCTTGACGATCGACAGGCGCACCGCGCCCGGGCTGACGCCGACGACGCCGGCGGCATCGTTCGCCGCGGCGATCGTGCCGGCGACGTGCGAGCCGTGGCCGCAGGTATCGCTGTCCCAGCCGGACGGATAGCCGCCGGTGAACTGCACGCCGGAGAAATCCTGGTGCGCGCGGTGGATGCCCGAATCGATGATGCACACGGTGACGCCGTTGCCGGTCGGGGCGAGGCTGTCGATCGCGCCGTCACGGTTCGCGTCCCAGATGTCGCGCGCCTGCACCATGTCGATGCCGTACGGGACGGACTGCGACAGCGAGTAACGCGGTGCGTCGGCTTCGATCAGCACGACGTTCGGATTGTTGCGCAGGCCCTGCAGCGCCTGCGGCGGCACGCTGACCGCGAATGCGTTGATGTCCGCGAACGCGTGGTGGATCCGGCCGCCGGCGCCGCGAAGCTGCGCTTCGACATTGGCGCGGCTGCCCGCCTTGAACTTCACCCAGACGCGGTTCGGATCGGGCTGCGCGTCGGCCGCGAGCGCGGCACCGGCGAAAGCGAACGACAGGCCGACACACAGCGCGGCCGCGAGTTTGTTTCTGGTCATCAGCGAAAAGCTCCCCGGAAAATGGAAACAGGCACGGAAACCCCTTCCGTGCCTGTGCGACTCGAATTCGAATCGGCGCCGACCGTAGCATGACTTCCGTCACGCTTACGCTGCATTGCAGCAATCCGACCCCTTGGAAACAGCGGCGGAACCGCTTACATCCCGTCGCGGCGCGGTGTCGCCTCCCCGCCGACGTAGTAGCGGGGGATCCGGGTGTTGAGGTTCACGAGGATCTCGTAGGGAATCGTGCCGGCGGCGGCGGCCACGTCCTCGCAGCGGATCGCCTCGTCGCCCTGCACGCCGATCAGCACGGCGTCGTCCTCGTTGTAGCCCGTTCCGTCCGGACCGAGGTCGACCATGAACTGGTCCATGCAGATGCGGCCGACGATCGGGTGCCGGCGCCCGCGCAGCAGGATCGCACCGCGCCCGGACAGCGCACGCGGAAAACCGTCGCCGTAACCGATCGGGATCGTCACCACCCGCGTGTCGACGCCAGGCGCCCACGTGCCGCCGTAGCTCACCGGCTGGCCGGCCGGCACGACCTTGAAGTAGACGACCTGCGACTGCAGCGTCAGCGCCGGGCGCAGCGCGACCGGCGAGCGCGACGCCGGGTCGGGCAACACGCCGTAGAGCGCGATGCCGGGCCGGACGAGATCGAGCCGCGTCTCCGGGAAATGCAGCACGCCGCCGGAATTGGCGAGGTGGCGCAGCGGCATCGGCGCGCCGATCCGCTCGAAATGCGCGCAGGCGGCGAGGAAGCGTTCGAGCTGCCGCGCGGTCGCCGGCGATGCCGGATCGTCGGCGCTGGCGAGATGCGAATACACGCCGCGGATCTCGCACCAACGCGACGCCGCCGCCGCTTCGATGAACGGCCCGGCGTTGTAGCTGTGCACGCCGATGCGTTCCATGCCGGTGTCGACCTTCAGATGCACGACCGCGCGGCGCCGCAGCGATTCCGCGGCCGCCTCGACCTGCCGCAGCTTGTCGAGCGACGACACGGTGATCTCGAGGTCGTGTTCGATCAGCGACGCCGCCTGCGGGCCGAAGATGCCGCCCATCACCAGGATGGGCACGCGCACGCCGGCCCGGCGCAGCGCCACGCCTTCCTCCAGGAACGCGACGCCGAGCCGTTCGGCGCCCTGCGACTGCAGGTGCAGGCCGACGCGCACCAGCCCGTGCCCGTAGGCGTTCGCCTTGACGATCGCCATCACCGGCACGCCGGCGTGCGCGCGCAGCGCACGCAGGTTGTGCGTCAGCGCATCGAGGTCGACGCGGATGCGCGTCGGCCGGTCGAGGGTGGCGGAATCGCCGGAAGGCATCGCGTGTCCTGCGGGGAGGTCGGGTCGATTCTAGCGGCGCGCGCGATGGCTGGCCCATCCGGCACTGGAGCGGCCCGCGCGCGGCGCGCAGATTCCGCGGCACCCCGTCCCGGAGCCGACGATGCCCGCCCTTCGCCTTCGCGTCACCCTCGCCACCGCCCTCGCCGCCTCGCTCGCCCTGCCCGCGCAGGCCGGCGACATCCTCGCCGTCGATCGCGACGGCGGCCGGCTGCACGTGATCGACCGCGACACGTTCGTGCTCCGCCACAGCGTCGCCGTCGGCATCCATCCGCACGAGGTGATCGCATCGGCCGACGGCAGGAAGGCCTTCGTCGCCGTCTACGGGAACAAGGAAGCGCCCGGACACGAGCTGGTCGAGGTCGATCTCGCCGACGGCCGCGTCGTGCGGCGCATCGACACCACGCCGCTGCAGCGGCCGCACGGGCTCGCGCGCGTCGGCGACGCCATCTGGTTCACCGCCGAGACGAGCCGCGCACTCGGCCGGTTCGATCCGGCCGCCGGCCGCATCGACCAGGTACATGGCATCGGCCAGGACGTCGCCCACATGGTCGAAGCCTCGTCGGACGGCCGGCAGCTGTTCACCGCCGACATGCTGTCGGGCACGGTGACGCGTATCGATTTCCGGGTGCCGCAGCCGTTCCCGAAGCTCACGCACTATCCCGTCGGCGAGCGACCCGAAGGGCTCGCGGTGATGCCGGACGACCGGCACGTCTGGGTCGGGCTCAACGGCGAGGGCCGCGTGCGCGTGATCGATCTCGAGGGCGGCGACCCGGTCGCGGAGTTCGAGGCCGGCGCGCAGCCGGCGCGGATCGAACTCAGCGGGGACGGCCGGCGCGCGTTCGTGATCGATCCGCAGGCCAGCCGCCTGCTCGTGTTCGACACCGCGACGCACCAGCCGCTGTATTCGCACGTCGTCGACGGCGTGCCGCTCGGGATGCTGCCGGATGCCACCGGCGGGAAGATCGTGCTGACGCTGGCGGCCGCCGGTGCGGTCGTCGAGGTCGACGTCGCGAGCGGTCGCGTGCTGCGTCGCGTCGACGTGGGGCAGGTCGCCGACGGCCTCGCGGAAAGCTAGGCCGCGCGCCGGTTCGCGGCGTCGGGCGCGTCGGGTAAGCTCGGCGGCATGACCCTGCCGGCGCAGCCCCGCATCGCGTTCCTCGCCAGTCCTTCGCCCGACGCGCAGGCGGCGCTGCAGAAGCTCGTCGAGGAGCACGACCAGCATCCGCCCGCCGACGCCGACGCGATCGTCGCGCTCGGCGGCGACGGCTTCATGCTGCAGACACTGCACCGCCACGGCGCGCTCGGCCGCCCGGTGTTCGGCATGAAGCTGGGCACGGTCGGTTTCCTGATGAACCAGCATCGCGGCGACGGGCTGGTCGAACGGCTGCATGCCGCCGAGGCGACGGTGCTGCGTCCCCTGGAAATGAGCGCCGTCACCGACTCCGGCGCGACGGTGGTGTCGCTGGCCTACAACGAGGTGTCCCTGCTGCGGCAGACGCGGCAGACGGCGCATCTGCGCATCCACCTCAACGGCCAGGTCCGGCTGGAGGAACTGGTGTGCGACGGCGTGCTGGTCGCCACGCCGGCCGGCAGCACCGCGTACAACTTCTCCGCGCACGGACCGATCCTGCCGCTGGGGTCCTCGGTGATCGCGCTGACGCCGATCGCCGCGTTCCGGCCGCGGCGATGGCGGGGCGCGCTGTTGCGCGCCGACACGGAAGTGAAGCTGGAAGTCGTCGACGGCTACAAGCGGCCGGTGAGCGCCACGGCCGATTCGCACGAGGTGCGCGACGTGGTCGAGGTCACCGTGCGCGAATCGCGCGAGCGCACGGTCACGCTGCTGTTCGACCCCGAGCACAACCTCGAGGAACGCATCCTCAACGAACAGTTCGTCACCTGATGCCGCTGTCGATGCCCGCGGCGACGGCGGCCGAGCGCCTGGTGCTGGCGATCACGGCACGTGCGCTGTTCGACCTGGAAGACAGCCATTCGCTGTTCGAGTCCAGCGGCCTGGAGGCCTATGCCGAGTACCAGCGCACGCGGGAAAAGGACGTGCTGGCGCCCGGCATCGCCTTCCCGCTGGTGCAGAAGCTGCTCGCGCTCAATACCGGCGCCCCGCCCGAATCGCCGCGGGTCGAGGTCGTGCTGCTGAGCCGCAACTCGTCCGACACCGGGCTGCGCATCTTCAATTCGATCAGCCACCACCGGCTGCGCATCGTGCGCGCGGTGTTCACCAGCGGCGGCGAGGTGTATCCGTACATCCGGCCGTTCGGCGCGCAGCTGTTCCTGTCGGCGAACCCGGCGTCGGTGCGCTCGGCGCTGGAGCACGGCGTCGCGGCGGCGACGATCCTGCCGTCGAAGGCGCCGGAGCGGCACCACGACCAGCTGCGGATCGCGTTCGACGGCGATTCGGTGATCTTCGGCGACGAATCCGAGCGCGTGTCGCAGGAATCCGGACTGGCGGCCTTCCACGAGAACGAGAGCACGCGCGCCGGCGAGCCGCTCTCGGGCGGACCGTTCCGCGGTTTCCTCGCCGCGCTGCACACGCTGCAGCAGGCGTTCCCGGCCGGCGACGGTTCGCCGATCCGCACCGCGCTCGTGACGGCGCGCTCGGCACCCGCCCACGAACGGGTCATCCTGACGCTGCGCGAATGGGGCGTGCGCCTCGACGAGGCCATGTTCCTCGGCGGCCGCGACAAGGGCCCGTTCCTCGAGACCTTCGGCGCCGACATCTTCTTCGACGATTCCCGCCACAACGTCGACAACGCCCGCAAACACGTCGCCACCGGCCACGTCCCCTTCGGCGTCACCAACGAAACCCGCCCCTGACGTGACGCCGGTTTTGATCCGGTAGCGGGCGGAACGCGAGTGTTCGCCGGGCGGGGACGGCCGTGAACCCGTCCATGGGGGCCTTGTCGGCTCGACATCCATGTCGCCGACACCCCGCCCGGCGAACACTCGCGCTCCACCCCCGACCGACGCTGGCCGGCGCCACGTAAAGCGGGCGCGCCGGCACTTGGTCGAACGCTCCCGATCG
>CBIHMN010000181.1:0-5009 GCA_966211005.1 uncultured Arenimonas sp. | reverse complement strand
GCCGGACACGCCGGCAGCGCCGGAGCGCGAGCCGGAGCCCGACGACCACCCGGGCGACCCCGGCACCGTCACCGACGACGCCAAGGCGCTGTTCGCCGCGGTGCGCGACGGCCTGGCCGCCTATTCGATCGGCCTGCGCGCCCTGAAGCGGCTGTTCCTGGCCGAGTTCGCGCTGGCGCGCGACGCGACGGTGATCGGCCTGGTGTACCTGCTGCTGGCGATGATCGGCTTCGGCACCGCGTTCGCGCTGCTCACCGCGCTGGTCGTCTACCTGCTGTTCTGGGCCGGCGTGCCCGTGGTGATGGCGCTGCTGATCCCGCTGGTGGCCAGCGCGTTCGCCGGGTGGTTCACGATGCGGCGCGCGCGCGCCGAGTTCCGCTACGCGGACTTCGAGGCGACGCGGCGCCAGTTCGAGCGGGGGCTGGCGCCGACGCCCGACGATCCGGCGCACCCGTCGCCCGAACGGGCGTCGCATCCCGCGGAGACCGATGCCGAATGAGACTCCGGGTCGACGAGCGCGTGCTCTACGTCGCGGCCGCCGAGGCGGCCTGCGTGCAGGCGCGCGTGCAGGCGCAGGATGCGAAGGTGCGCGTGCAGAAGGAACTGCGTCGCGTGGCGACGCCCCTGCGGATCGTCGTCACCGGCCTGACGCTCGGTGCCTTCGCCGGCCTGCACGTGCCGCGCGCGGCCGGCGGTGCGGTGCAGGCGCGCGGCGGCACGATCACCGCGCCGCTGTTCTCGCTGGTGATGGAAACCGTGCTGCCCAGCCTGATGGCGGGCCTGGCCGCGGGCCAGGTCGCCGGCGAGGAAGTGGAACGGGCGGCCGACGACGTCGCCGAGGAAGTCGCCGACCAGGTCGTGGCCGAAGTGACCCCGGACGCCGGCGATGTCGACCCCCGATCCTGATCCGCCGGCCGCCGGCCCCGACGCCCCGTCGCCGGGCGACACGTCCGCGCCGGACGCGTCGCCGCCGACCGTCGACGACGTCGTCCCCGAGCCGGCCGGCCCGATCACGGTGACGCTTCCGGCCGACGTCGATCCCGAGCCGCCGGCGTCGGCGCATTCGCAGCGGCTCGCGGCGCTGCGCGCCAACGCGCGGATGCTGTCGATCCTCGTGCTCGGCGTGATCCTCTACACCTGCTATTTCGCCAGCAGCCTGATCCTGCCGATCGTCGTCGCCGGTTTCTTCGCGCTGCTGCTGAGCCCGCTGCTCAACCGGATGCCGCTGCGCTGGCTGCCGCGCTGGATGGGCGCGCTGCTGCTGGTGGTGGGCATGCTGGCCGGCGTCGGCGCCCTGGGCATGTTCGTCGCCGGGCCGGCCGGCGACTGGGCGCGCCGGGTGCCGTTCGTGCTGCGCGACGCGGCGCCGAAGCTGCGCGAGATGGTCGCGCCGATCCAGGAAGCGACCAAGGCCGGCGAAACGCTCGACACGATCACCGGCGAGGACGACGACGACGTCGAACGCGTGGTCGTGCGCCCGCCGCGCGCCGACCTGCTGTCGGCGACGCCGAAGGTGCTGGGCAGCACGCTGGCGGTGATCCTGCTGACCTTCGCGTTCCTGGTCTTCGGCGACGACGTGCTCAACAAGCTGCTGACGCTGCGGCCGACGCGCGCGCACCGCAAGCTCACCGGCGACATCGTGCAGGAGATCCAGAGCGACCTGTCGCGCTACATGCTCACGATCAGCGCCACCAGCACGGTCCTGGGCGCGGCCACCGCGGCGTGGCTGTACTACCTCGACGTCGACGACCCGCTGCTGTGGGGCGTGCTGGCGGCGGTGCTGAACCTGACGCCGTTCCTCGGGCCGCTGATCACCGCCGCGCTGCTGCTGCTCGTGGGCCTGTCGGAATTCGACTCGCTCGGGATGGCGTCGCTGCCGGCCGCCGGCTTCCTGTTCCTGCATGCGCTCGAAAGCCAGCTGCTGACGCCGCTGGTGCTCGGTCGCACGATGCACATCAACCCGCTGGCGATCATCCTGTGGCTGCTGGTGTGGGGGTGGCTGTGGGGCATCATCGGGCTGCTCGTGGCGGTGCCGATGCTGGTCTGCCTGAAGATCGTCGCGTCGCGCGTGCGCGGCTGGGAACACTGGGCGCGCATGCTTGAATAGGAGGCGCAAGGGGGAGGCGCGGTATCCTGCGCGCATGCGCACGCCACCCGCCGCCGTCAGCCTCGATCTCGACGACACGCTGTGGCCGATCTGGCCGTCGATCGAACGCGCCGAGCAGGCGCTCGACGCGTTCCTGCGCGCGAACTGCCCGCGCACGGCCGACGCCTTCCCGATCCACCGCATGCGCCGGCTGCGCGAGCAGATCGCCGCCGAGCACCCGCAGCACGCCCACGACTTCACCCACCAGCGCATGCTGTCGCTGCAGCGGGCGCTGGAGCTCGCCGGCGACGACGCGGCGCATGCCGATCCGGCGTTCGAGGCGTTCTACGCGTCGCGCAACGCCGTCGAATTCTTTCCCGACGCGCTCGACGCATTGCGCCGGATCGCGGCGAAACGGCCGGTCGCGGCGCTGACCAACGGCAACGCCGACCTGCGGCGCATCGGCATCGACGCGCATTTCCGCTGCTTCGTCAGCGCGCGCGACCACGGCCACGCCAAGCCCGACACGCCGATCTTCCACGCCACCTGCGAGCGCCTCGGCGTCGCGCCGGCCGACGTGCTGCACGTCGGCGACGACCCGGTGCTGGACGTGCATGGCGCCCACCGCGCCGGGATGCGCAGCTGCTGGATCAATCGTCGCGACGAACGCTGGCCGGCGGGCCTGCCGCGACCCGACCTCGAATTCGCTACGCTGTCGGGCCTCGCCGACTGGCTGGATGCCCACGATACGGAGCCCCGATGAGCCTGCCGCCCTGCTTCGCCGGCCCCGACCAGCGCGACGCCGCGCTTCCGCTGCTGCTGGTCGACCGTACCGGTTACGACGGCTGGCGCGCGCGGCAGGGTGAGCCGGTACAGGCGTGGCTGGACGCGCACGGGTTCCGCGCGCAGGTCGGCGCACCGCTCCTCGTCCCCGGGGCGAACGGCCGTCCCGCCTTCGCGCTGGCCGGTATCGCCGATGCGACCGACCCGCTGGCCCTGTCGCACCTGCCGGCGCTGCTGCCGGAAGGCACGTACCGGCTGTCGCCGGATTCGCCGGTCGCGGTCGACCCGGGCCGCGCGCTGCTCGGCTGGGGCCTGGGCGCGTACCGCTTCGAGCGTTACGTGAAGTCGCCGCGCCCGCCGGCGCGCCTGGTGCTGGAAAGCGCCGACGCCGACGCGAGCGAGGCGTGGACGCTGCTGAAGGCGTCGACGCTCGTGCGCGATCTGGTCAACACGCCGACCGAACACATGGGCCCGCAGGAACTCGAGGCCGTCGCGGTGCGCATCGCCGCCGCGTATGGCGGGCGCGTCGAGTCGATCGCCGGCGAGGCACTGCTGCAGCACAATTTCCCGGCGATCCACGCCGTCGGCCGCGCCAGCCATCGCGCGCCGCGGCTCATAACGCTCGACTGGGGCGACGACGCGCACCCGCGCCTCGCGATCGTCGGCAAGGGCGTGTGTTTCGACACCGGCGGGCTCGACATCAAGCCGGCCGACGGCATGCGCAACATGAAGAAGGACATGGGCGGCGCCGCGCACGCGCTGGCGCTGGCCCAGCTCGTCATGGCGCGCAGGCTCCCGGTGCGTCTGCAGCTGCTGCTGCCGGCGGTGGAGAACGTGATCGGGCCCGATGCGTTCCGCCCGGGCGAAGTGCTGTCGACGCGGCAGGGGCTGTCGGTGGAAGTCGACAACACCGACGCCGAAGGGCGGCTGGTGCTGTGCGACGCGCTCGCCCATGCCGTCGAGGGCCGGCCGGCGCTGCTGGTCGATTTCGCGACGCTCACCGGCGCCGCGCGCGTCGCGCTCGGCCCCGACCTGCCGGCGCTGTACGTCAACGACGACCCGCTGGCCGCCGACTTCGTCGCCGCGGCCGAACATGTGCGCGATCCGGTCTGGCGCATGCCGCTGTGGCGGCCTTACATCAGCTACCTGAAATCGCCGATCGCCGACATCGCCAACGCCGGCGCGTCGCGGATGGCCGGCAGCATCACCGCGGCGGTGTTCCTCGACCGCTTCGTGCCGCCGGCGCTGCCGTGGGCACATCTGGACGTGTACGCGTGGAACGACACCGACCGCCCCGGCAAGCCCGCCGGCGGCGAGGCGCAGGGCCTGCGTGCCGCATGGCAGCTGCTGAAGACCCGCTTCGCCCCGCTGTAGGAGCGGCTTCAGCCGCGACCGCCCGGGCCCGCGCGGGTTCGCGGCCGCCGGTGACATCCGTCACCCCGCGAAAGTGCATTCCGGCACCTCGGTCGTGTGAAGGCGCCGGTTAGACTGGCCGCGTGATGGACCACCGCGGACCCCGATGAACGACCCGAACGACCTGCTGAAGGAACTGCGCATCGACCGCTCGGCGCCCACGTCCGTGCGACCGCGCCGCCGCTGGCCGCTGGTCGCCGGCCTCGCCGCGGTGGTGCTCGCCGTCGCCGTCGTCTCCGGCCTGCTGCGCGAAGAGCCGGTGCCGGTGCGCACCGCGCCTGCCGTCGCCGAGGTCGCGGGTACGGTACCGGGCGCGGCGTCGGTGCTCGATGCCACCGGTTACGTCACCGCGCGCCGTATCGCCACCGTGTCGTCGAAGATCACCGGCAAGGTGCTCGAGGTGCTGATCGAGGAAGGCCAGGCCGTCGAGGCCGGCGAGGTGATGGCGCGGCTGGAACCGACCAATGCCGCCGCGCAGCGCGCGCTGTCCGCGGCCCAGCTGCAGGCGGCGCAGGACGAAGTCGCCCGCGCGCAGGCGCAGCTCGCGCTGGCCGACAAGACGCTGGCGCGCCACCGCGAGCTCGCGGCGCAGCGGCTGATCGCGCGTCAGCTGCTCGACCAGACGCAGGCCGAACGTGATTCGGCGGCGGCCCAGCTGGCCTCGGCACGCAGCCAGGCGCGCGTCGCCGCGCAGGGCCTGTCCCTGTCCGACATCGGCGTCGACGAC